>JAFWRL010000184.1 GCA_017520105.1 Fibrobacter sp. | reverse complement strand
CCAAAGCCGACGAGTTCCGCATAAATGTGCGCTCCACGAGCCTTAGCGTGTTCATATTCTTCGAGCACAAGCGTTCCGGCACCTTCGCCAATAACTAGGCCGTCGCGGTCGCGGTCGTATGGAGCAGGCGTGATTTCTGGAGTATCGTTCTTTACGCTAGTCGCAAACAAAGTATCAAATACAGCAGCTTCAGTTGCAGCGAGTTCTTCGGCTCCGCCCGCAATCATCACATCTTGCATTCCATATTTAATCGCTTCGTAAGCATAACCAATGGAGAGGCTGCCGCTCGTGCATGCCGTATTCGTCGTAATAAGCCGCCCCGTCAACCCAAAGAAAAGGCTCACGTTCACAGCACTTGTCTGCGGCATCGACTGGATGTACGTTGTCAACGAAACTTTCGAGCAGTCGTAAGGTGGATTTTGCATAGAAACAAAATCGAGAAGCGGTCGGACGCTCCCCATGGACGATCCCATAGCGACACCCACGCGACCCGATTTGAGGAGTTCCTTTTCGTCCACGAGCCCTGCCATTTGCATGGCCTTGTCCGAAGACGAGATGGCAAGTATTCCCACACGTCCAGCACCACGAACCTTTTTACGCGGATACTCGGGCAAGTCATAGAGAATGGGGCCAGCCAAGCGCGTATTCATTTGCGCATACTTGTCCCAATCGTCAATACGAACAATATGATTTTTCAGAGTCCTGAGTTCCGAAAAAATATCGTCCAGTTCCATCCCCAGGGATGTAATGTAACTGCCTCCTGTAACGACTACGCGACGACTCACGCCAGCCCTCCGTTAACAGAGATAACTTGACGTGTGATGTAGGCGGCCCCCTCGGAAAGCAGGAACACGACTGTGGCCGCGACCTCTTCGGGCTTGCCCACGCGCTTCATCGGGATAGTCGGGAGAATCATGTCCAACGGGGCATCCTTAATCATTTCGGTTTCGATAACGCCCGGTGCAACGCTATTTACGGTGATGTTTCGGCTTGCCAGTTCCGTCGCAAGAGCCTTCGTAGCACCGATAATGCCTGCTTTCGAGGCGCTGTAGTTCACTTGTCCGCGATTTCCGATTACGCCAGAGACCGACGAAATCGTAATGATGCGGCCTTTACGCTTGCGGCACATGGGCATGACAATCGGATGGACGACGTTATAAAAACCATTCAAGTTTGTATTCAAGACTTTGTCCCAATATTCATCTGTCATGGCCGGAAACGCCGCATCGGCGCAGACTCCGGCATTCGTCACAACGCCATAATACACGCCGTTCTCGGCGATATCCTTTTCGAGGACTTCACGGCACTGTTCCCGGTCGCAAATATCAAACTGCAACGAGCGAATTTTTCCGCCATTGGCGCGGATACGTTCGGCAAGTTCATCAATCGGAGCGGAGTTCCTATTATAGTGGGCCACAACGGTGTAACCCTCTTTTGCCACCGCTTCGGCAATAGCAAGCCCAATACCGCCACTAGCACCCGTAATCAAGACAGACTTTTCATTTTCCATACCATACCTCAAATTAAATTCAAAGGATTCTTTGAATCATCTACTTCGACCGTATTGATTTTTGCAGTCACGACAACCTTATTGCCGACCATCGCCACGCCATCGAAGGTAACGGCTTGATCCACACGAATTTTTTCCTGGACATTAACGACCACAGTCTCGCCCTGTTTAAAAACAGGAACATCAGCCTTAAATCCATTCACGCTCAGGATAAAGCCCGTTTTCGGTTTCTCGCCTTTTGAGCGACCGTAGATTCCCGACAGTGCCGAGACGCTTTGGGCCATGTATTCAAAGGCAACCCACACAGGCACACCGCCAAGTTCTTCTTCATAAAGCAAGTTGTCGCGGGTAATATCGATTTCGGTCGTAATGGATTTTTCGTTCAAATCGTAATCACGGATTCGGTCGAGCAAAAACATTTTGCCCTTGTGGGGTACAAGTTCACTCACTAAATCTTTTGAATCAAATACTTCTTTCATGCCAAACCGTTTTCTACAATCAAAGATACATTACAACCGCCGAACGCAAAGGAATTGCTCATGCAATACTTGAGATTTTTTGATGTTTCGCCGGGTTTTACGAAATGAAGTAGCGGAAGTTCCGGATCGACAACGCCATCAAAAAAATGCGCAGGAAGAAGATATTCTTTTTCACCACAGTTGTTTTTATCAATGCCAGATTCGCGGCCCCCCTTCATGGCAAGGCAACAGAACGCAAGTTCCAAAGCGCCGGCCGCCCCAAGCGTATGTCCAGTGAGAGCTTTCGTCGAACTAACCGGAACATCTACATGATTAGATTCTCCGAAAAGACGGTTGACCGCACGCGATTCCATCGCATCATTCAATTCTGTTCCCGTTCCATGCAAATTCACATAACCAATTTGAGAAGCGTCAAGCGCAGCATCCGTAAGCGCAGCCTTCATTGCCTGATACGCCCCTTCCCCATCGGCACGCGGTGCTGTAATGTGGTCCGCATCATCACTTTCGCCAAAGCCAATTACTTTGAGACCTTCGCAATCAGCCGTACAAAGGTCAGTGTCAGGCTCACGAGTCACCACGAAGTACACCGCTGCATCGCCAAGCGTAAGACCGGAGCGATTTGCACTAAAAGGATTCGTCGGCTTATCGCTCATCGCCTCAAGCGAAGCAAAACCGAGTATCACCGAAAGAGACGCAATATCGACACCGCCCACAATCGCCACATCGCAATTGCCCGCGTAAAGGTTATTGCGCGCCGAAACAAAAGCGCTCGCGCTAGACGCACACGCTGTAGAATGCACCGAAAGCATTCCCGTGATTCCAAAACGTTCAGCAATAAACTGGGCCGGGAAATCAGCACGCTGGTAATCGAGAACGTAGCCTTCCGGGAACGCTCCCGTTTCTTTAAAGCACTTGAGCGCCGCCATCGACGCTTCGGAACCGTTATCACAGGAACCGATAAAAATTCCAACACGGTTTGCGCCATATTTTTCAACCGCTTTCTGGATAGCCTTTTCAACGCTGACTAAAGCCGCTTGCGACAAGCGATTCACGCGATTATCAAACTTTTTTTCAGGGACGGGTGCAAGCGAAACTGGGTCAATCGTTGCAGCAGGGCGCTGAACGCCAGCCACATCGTACGTGGTAAAAGTCCCACGTCTGCCATTCTTGAGAGCATCAAGAATTTGAACTTTATCGCCACCTAAAATGCAATAAAGGCTATAATCATTGATATAAACAGGTCTAGAACAGTTCAAGCCATCTGCCATTTTATTTTTCTCGATTCCCATAGGCGAAAACAATTTAGAATATTAACGTTTCGCGCTAAATGGAGAAATAAGAAAACAGCAGGAAATGCCAAGCAGAACGGCAAGGCCAAACGTATGGACTGGCACAAAGGCACTGCAAACAAGGCCTCCAAACGAGATAAGCGTAGTTGCTGCAGAGAGCATAATCGCAAGCGCAGTCGTCAAGTTCGAGCGACCGCCTTCTTTAAAGAACAACGCGTAATCAATCCCGATACCAAGCGTGAGAATCACACCGACAATCGCAAAGAAATTGAAATCGATTCCAATGTAACCAAAGATTGAAGCTGCAAAGAGACTTGCCAAGACCGGAGCTCGGATAATCCGAACCGCATCTTTAAATTTATACACAATTACAAGAATCAAGAATACAACCGCATAGGCAACGCCAACAAGTTTAAGCGACACATGCGAAATTTTTGTAAGCGTATGATTGATGTTTTTCACTTTATTCACCACATAGACATTCGGTAAGCCCTCTGCAATTTTTTGAGCGTCGAATTTGTCGGATACGTGAAGCGGAAGGACGGCTCTGTAGTATTTATCCCCGACTCGGTCAAGCCACAGCATTTGCAAAAGCGAATTCAATGACTGAGGAAGTGAATCCCATGTATTTAACCATGCATTTGGATTAAAACTTGCAATAATAGCAGAATCATTTTCAACCCCAACTTCAGTTAAATAATCGCGAGCATTGGAGGTAAGATAACTTCCAGGTTTTTCTAATATAACTTTAAGGATTCCTGTATTTCCATAAATTATTTTTCGAAAATCACTATATGTTTTTTGTTGATTTCTTTCACTTGGGATGATATTCGATACCGCCAAATACGATTTTACCAAACCTTCTTTTTCAGCATTTGCAAGACGTTCTGTAAGTTGTTCTTCATTTTCCAAAACCTCAATTCCATCATTTCCTTCCACAATAAAATAAGTCGGAGCGACACCCAAATTATTCAGTTTCGAAGTCAACGCTTCAGATGCTTTAATTTCTTCATTCATCGTGTAAAAATTTCCGATATCCGTATGAATATGAAGCAGTATAAGCCCAGGAAGAAGCGCTAGGATAAAAAGTGCAAACATCAATCGAATACCCCACTTGGGGAATTTTGCATAAGCATTAAGGAAAACTTTAGGGAATTGAGTTGGGAGATTTGCAGGCACCGATTTTGCCACAATACCTTCACCAGAAGCCATCGCATTTTCAAATACCGCATGGAACAAGAGTGTTATCGTCAAGAACGCACTCAACAATCCAACAATCGAAAACACCGCCATCTGGCGCAACAGCGAGAATTCAGCAAATGTAAGCGCGATATAGCTGAGTTCTGTTGTCAAGAAACCAAGCAAAAGCCCCTTGATAATGCTGGAGCGCACATTCCGCACACCAGCCTTCCAATTGACAAAGAAATGCACCGCGTAATCAATACTCACACCAATGATACTTGTGCCAAAAACAAGCGTAAAAACATGAATATTCCCGAAAAAGTACCACGTAAAAGCAAGCGCCGTAAAAACGGCAATCGCAATCGTCGAAAGCGTAGCAACAATCGGAAGCGGCGAGCGGAAAACGTATAACAGTAACAGCAAAATCAGCACAACAGACACGCCCGAAATCCACGCAATTTCAGACTTTGCGCGGTCAGAACTTTCGTAGCTATGGAAAGGAACGCCCGATTTTGCCACAACAAGTCCCGGCTTCGCTTGTTTCAACGAATCCAACACACGATTCAAATGCGAAATAGCATGACCATCAGAAGCCATTGAAGGAACATTTTTGGAGAGTCTCGCATTCCACATCACGTAAGTCACGCCAGAATCAACTGCATAAAAGACGCTATCGCGAATGCTAAAACGGCTCAACGACATCGGGGAATGTTGTACAAAGTTTTCAAACGCAGCATCACCCAGCAAAAACGGATCTTCATCAAGGCGATTCAAATTCGCCATTGAAAACGAACCATAAATTTTCTGAAGTGCTCTATTTTTTAACGTTTCAAAATCGCCATTCGCAAGAATTTCACGAATTTCCCTCCCCTGCAACGTATAACGATGATTAAAGAAAAAATCACGCGTTTCGTCCATCGATTTTTCGTTCACGAACAGTCGAGTTTCTTCGAATGACGCATCATCTTTAAACGCGCTATCCAGTGCAACCGCCGCACCACGCGCCACTTCAAAATTTTCATGTCCAACAAGCACCGTAATATTTCGTACCGTACGAGCACTAAGTGTTTTTTCAGCAGCGCTCACATTCTTCAATTCATCGGAATCCGGTAAAATCGAATACAAGTCGGAATCCATCTTCCACGGAACAGAAACACCGAGAACAATCAAAACCGCGTGAATTACCACCCAAAGGATAATTCCCGTTTTTACATTCATGTGTTTTCCGTTAAAGAATCTCATATAAACCCGCGAAGCATTCAGCTATGGAGCAGGAGCCACAGAAGTCAGCTTTCCAATAGTCTTATAATTCAAAAATTCATAAGTCACGGGAGAATCATCTACATTCGTAACAGTAACTTTATCTACATTTTCGCATGCATCGATGACAATATTTGCGACAACTTTGCGCACTATTCCCTCACGAGGAACAAGTCCCATCATAAAACCACAGGATTTTTTCTCGTAAAAAACTTTGAAATTCTTTTCGAGTTCCGTAACATCTCCCGAAAACATCGCTTGAATATTTTTTGAAAAGTCAGCAAAAATAGGATTATCTTTCGTTACAACTATACGCGACACGCCTTTAGCATCGCGTTCAAAGACGCCACCTTTATTGACGGCCAGCTCAGAAACAATTGGTTGCTGCGTTTTCCAGACAATACCAGATTTCTTAGAAATATGGAATGTTCCCGTCGAAACAAAATCACGTTTGAGTTTCTTGATGGACTTCGTTTGCTTGAAATCACCCGATGCGACTTCATAATCCATCACTTTCGCCAAAGACTTTTCAAGTTCAGGCTTCGTTTTTTTATTTACAGGATGGTCGAAAACGGCTGCAACAGATGACATCCCGAACCCGAGAAAAGCCACGGTTAAGATCAATCTGCAAATCGTCTGTCTTAAGCCATTCATTTTACGGTTCCATTTTCCTTGGCCAAAAGGGCCTTCACCTTATCCACAAAGCAAGTCGGACATGCCCATAGCGATTCTTTCGTTTCCATATCGACAGCCATCTGCGTACTTTCCGCTTTTGTGAGCACGGCACCTGTTTCGGCATCCATAAACTTATACGAAAGTTTCATGCAGACTTCGTATTCCATCAACGTCACTTCGGCACGAATCTTTTGCATAAAAATCATCGGACGAACATATTTAATATGCAAATCGACAACCGGCCAGATATAGCCGCTACGCGTCATCTCATTATAGTCGTAGCCTATTTTTCGAAGCAACGCGCAACGAGCCACTTCCATATATTTTACGTAATTGCCGTGCCACGCCACCTGCATGGAATCGACATCGTAAAACTCAACTTGAAATTCAACACTTTCTTTGATTCTTTTCACAGCCATAAAAACTACAAAACTCCATTAGACATCATAGAATTTCATTCGAATCAGTTCCAATGTATAGCGCAAATCCTTTTCTAGCTGGCGGTCGCATTCCAGCGGGGCGAACTTGGAAAACACCTGGTCATAAGTTGCCTTCAGATTTTTGATGCGTTCTTCAGAAATTTCACCACGTTCCAAGCTAATGCGGAGTGCCTGAGCAGATGCCAAAAGCGTTGCCGCCGCCACCTGTTCCGAAAGTTCGAGTACACGGATGCAATCACGGGCAGCAATCGTGCCCATGCTAACCTTGTCCTGATTATGGCATTCCGTCGAACGGCTAAACACGCTCATCGGCATCGTGAGGTGGAGCGCTTCAGCAGTCCACGCCGACACACCAATCTGCACCGCCTTAAAGCCGTGATTGATATCGTAATCGCCCCTGCTACCGGCCAAATTCGGCGGCAAATTGCGGTTGAACTTGATATCGACAATCATCGCAAGCTGGCGGTCCAAGAGGTCAGCAATGTTTGCGACCATGTTCTTAAGCGTATCCATCGCAAGGCAAATGTGCCCGCCATAGAAATGACCGCCATGGAAAATATTTTTCGTGAACGGATCGACAATCGGATTATCGTTAGCGCTATTCAGTTCAATTTCAATCAACTGCCGCAAGAATGCGCTGGAATCATAGAAAAGCCCAATCACATGCGGAGCACAACGCAAAGAATACGGATCCTGAATCTTTTCGGGCACCACATTCTTCGCAACTTCGAGATTCAAGGCTTCGCGGATTTTCTTTGCAGCAAGCCCCAAGCCTGGATGCGGTTTCGCTTCGAATAAACGTTCATAATAGTGGTACGCATTGCCCTTCATCGCAACTGTAATCATCGCCGTAATGCGACAAGCCAAATCCGAAAGGTATTCAGCACGCGAATAAGCCATGCATGCAACCGCATTCATCGCTGCTGTACCGTTCATAATTGCAATTGCTTCTTTCGGGCGGAACTTGTGCGGGGTAATTCCCAGTTCCTTCATCACATCCAAAGACGGCCTGCGTTCGCCCTTGTACATCACATCGCGTTCACCGATTATGGCCCCCGCCAAGTACGAAAGCGGAGTCAAATCGCCGCTCGCCCCTACCGAACCCTCTTGCGGAATCAGCGGCAAAATATCGTTCTGCAAAAACTGCGTAATAATCTTCAAAAGCGCATAACTCACGCCCGAAAATCCCTGCGCAAGCGTATTCAAGCGTACCACCATAATCGCGCGAGTCGTTTCTGCATCAAAGTAATCGCCAAGGCCACAACCATGAAACCGCGTCAGGTTAATCGGAAGCTGGCTATAATGTTCCGGCGGCAAAACCTGTGTACAGGAATCGCCATACCCCGTCGTCACACCGTAGATACCGCCATGTTCAGCAAGCGCTTCGTCCAAGAATTCAGCACCGGAATCAATTTTTCTTTGGAATTCCGCAGTACAATCGAGTTCAACTGCGACTTGTTTTTTTGCAATCGCAACTACATCTTCGATTGTGAGTTTTCCATTTCCAATAACAACAGTTTTCATCAGAATGTTCTCCACCTATTTTGGGACCCCATCCCAAAAATTGTAAAAATTATACCATTGATACGGATGCTTTTTGCAAAGCGATTCTAAAATTTCGGTGTATTCGCGCAAAAGTTCCTTTAACCGCTCCGGTCGCTCCTTGCGCGGACAATCCAAAGATGTTTTCGCACGTACCACATGCATTTCGTAGGGCGAGCGGATATTAAAATCGTGCTTGCGGATGGCAAATGCAAAATAGACGGGAGCATTCAAAATGCCCGCCAACGAAAAAGCGCCCTCCGGAAAATTCGCCGGTTCGCCAAGGAACGTCGTTTCCATAACGCGGTTTCTCGTATTCGCCGAAGTGCGGTCACCGGCGATTACCACAAGGTTTCCTTCCTTAATTTTTTCCGTCATCCAAATGGCGGAATCCACATCGATGGAATTAGCGTCTATCACGTTTTCCATCAAATCGCGATTTAATTCACGAAGGAGTGCATTAAATTTTTTTGAACCCGAAATATCTATAACAGGGTAAACCTGAAATCGTTTATCCGTATGGAACTCGCCATATTCCGTCAGCGAGCGCAACATTTCCATATTTCCCAAATGCGAGCATAACAGAAATGCACCATCGCCTTTGTTGAGTTGTGCCACCAACATTTGCAAATCATCGTTTTGTATTTCAATGCGGTTCAACTTTATTGCGCCTTTCCAGCCCAGCAATTTTTCCATCATGGAAAGCGCAAACGAAAGGATGTGCTTGTACGTTCCAAATACGCCAACACGTACCCCTGCATTTTGCAAATGCTTCAAATAAATTTTCGAACGAGCACGAACCGGAGCGGCGCCCAGCCAAAAAAAGAAGCAAACAAAAGCTGTGCAGAATTCCACTAAAAAAAGGGGTAAATGGCACACCACCCAAAGCATAAAACGGAAATGCCATGGGCTCCCGCCAACTTCCTTAATTTCGGACCAATGTTCGCTCATATCTTTTTCTTTTTAAACAAACGACGAGTCAGAATCAACGGAAGCCTTATCAGCATGCCAAAACAAAGCATCGTATGCGTCATCGAAATCACGACGTTATCATGGAACATCCTGAAATTCGAAACCCCATCTTTGGGATAATGCACCTTCACGGGGAAAAAGAGCATTTTCACGCCAGCCCAAGAGAGCCTTACAATCATTTCAATGTCAAAGCCCATGCGGTTGTTGCGCAAGCATTTCATCACCGGCCAAGACGAAGCAAGAGGATACACGCGAAAGCCGCACATGGCATCGGAAATTTTGAGCGAAAGCGTTTCAATCGCCACCCAGAAATTTGTAATTTTGCGGCCCTGTTCACGCGCCTTAGGCACAGATTCATCGTATTGTGGGTAACCACAAATCAAATCGTCAGGATGTTCCTTAACTTCGTTTATAAATAACGAAATAGCCCCCATATCGTGCTGTCCGTCGGCATCGACTTGCAAGGCATGCGTAAAGCCTGCAGCAACGGCAGCCTCCATGCCGGAACGCATCGCCGCGCCTTTTCCGCGATTGCATTTGTGCGTAACGAGCTTGACATCCGAGAAGTCATGCGCAACGGATTCAAGAATTTCACGCCCTTCAGGAGCGTTTCCATCATCAATGAGAATCACGGGAATATTCAAATTCACAAGCGATTCCACGACATGGCGCGAAGTCTTTTCATGGCGATAAACCGGCACAATGGCGCAAATTTTCACACCAGCGCTATCCACGATTAGCGACCTCGTCCGCAGAAACTTCGGCCTTATTCATGATAAGCGAACCGTTAGAGTACGAAGTATCACCATCAGCGCTTGTAAATGCAAACGCCACTTTACCCGCATCCGCATCGTACGTGATTTTCACCATCACTGGCACATCCGGCAAAATCGGATTTGAAAACCGCGTGCGGTTCATTTTCGAAAGCTCTTTAGGCACATCTAAAAAATTACGGGCCAAGCGCAAAACCATATCCACTTGCACCACAGCAGGTAACAGCTTGAATTCCGGGAAATGTCCGTCAAAGTAATCGCTTGTTGCAGGGAACAACAATTTTGCCGTAAGCACACCCGGTTCCCGGCGGAACTTGAGAATCTTGAAGTTCGGGCTTTCAGCAAGGCCAAAAAGCGATTGAATATCGCGCATGCGAATCTTGCCTTCCGTGTTCTGCGGTAATTCTTCAAGATAACGCCATTTTTTAGGTGAAACCGTATTTTCGATAAACTTCAACAAATGATCATGGAAGTAATTATTGATGCTAAGCTTTGGCAAGCCTGCAAATTTTTCACGGCCAGCCTCGTTCAGCACTATCGCCGCGGCCAAATACTGGCGTTTGCCCACCATCGGGACCACGCGCACATCCTGTACCAAGCCCGTCTGCTTCAAGCGATTTTCTACCTCAGGGAGCGAAATGCGTTTTTCCTCGATTTTCACAATGGAATCGGAACGACCTTTGAGCAAAAAACGTCCATCATCGTAAAGATCGACCAAGTCTCCCGTCGTAAAACCATCAGCTTCAAGAATGTAGCTAGACTTGATATTCAAGCAACCGTTTTCGGCAACGCTCATTTTACAAACTTCAAACGGTTTCCACACCGGACCATTCTTAGATTGCCTATACGCAATGCCACCTGTTTCAGTACTGCCGTAAATTTCCATTGGCCAATAACCGGTGAGTTCACAGGCTTTACGCGCCACATCTTCGGGCAGCGGGCCACCGGACGAATAAATGATTGGCGGGCACTTAAACGCAATCGCCTTATCCGTTTCTGCAGACAAACGCTTCAAAAACGCAGGACTCGAAGCAATCACGGCTGCATCACCGGCAAAGTTTGCAAGCTCTGTCGGGAAATCAATGCGATGCCTGCGGAACGGGAGCCCCGTCGCAATCGGCAAAAGCGCCGTAAACAGGAGCCCGTAAATATGGTGGTGGTTCACCGTGCTATAAACTTTGCGATTCACCCAGTCGTTTCCAAAGACTTTCACAAGTTCAAAAAGTTCATTTTCAAATTGCAAAAAGCGTTTGTACACAGCCTTCGGTTCACCCGTCGTACCCGACGTGTACATCACCATCTCTGCCTTGGACTTGTCAAACTTGCCGAACTTGAGAGGTGCGCATTTATCATTTACGCACTTGCCTTCAGCGTTTTCCCCCACAAGCACATCCTGAATCAAAGTCGCGGGCATTTCGCCTGCATTCAGAATTCCGCTAGCAAACGGTTCATCCGTTATAAATCCATATTCCGCTTTCTTGATTTCCTTGATAAATGCTTCCTGGCGGTTCGCCGTCACAAGCGCCTTGCGCCCGCTCTGGAGCATCGCCAAAAGCGAGACCGTAAAGTAATACGAATCCTCGCAATGCAAAATCCACGGTGTATTTTCACGAGATTCCAAATAATAGCGAACCTTGGAGACATCGCTGACAAAATCGCCCCAAGTCTTAAGTCCCGCAACATTCGCGGCAACATCCGGCGGATTTACCGAGTCGATACTAGCGTCATAACTTACAAGCGCCCCATTCGGGCGAGAATCCAGTTCCAAGTCACAAACAGGAACATACGATTGCATTTTACTCTGCACCATTTTTCGAACCAAATATTCCACAGTGAAAACAATACCGATTAAAATGTAAGAAATAAGTCCATTGTAGAGCGACCAGATTTTATCGGAGCCCACAAAAACTGTAAAAGTTGCGATAGAACCGTTCACAATGAAAAAGAAACACCAGGCAACGGTCACTTTACGGCAATATCGTTCCACGGCCTTGAACGAAGGTGATTTTTCCAAAGACTTATCGTGAAGGCAAGCCATACGGAATGCAAAACTAGGAGGTTTCCACAGCGTAAATCCAAAGAACGAGAGCAAGCTCAAGTTCACAAGCACGGGGTAAAACTTGACGAATAAAATGTTATCCGCACAAAAAGCCACAAGCGCACACACGATAATTAGCACGACAAATATGGCGGTCCGTCCGCGCTCCATGCGAGACTTGCCATGCGTAAAAATCAAGAAATGGTAAAAAGCAAGCGCCAAAAGCACAATGCTCAAGCGCCGTGGCGAGAGGCCCCAATATTCAAGCCCACAATAGACAATAAGGGGATACAGAACAGAAATTGCGGTAAAGAAAATCTTTCCCGCTGCGGGTTTCATTATCTAGCTTCCGAATTTTGAATAAGATTATAGATACCATCGACCACGTTCTGAAGAGTGCGCATTTTTTTGAACGATTCTGGATCGATGTTTCTCGGAAGAAACGATTTCAACTTGACAATCAAATCAACAGCATCAATACTGTCGAGTTCCAAGTCTTCGTAAAGACGGGCATCGAGGACAATCCTTGATTCTTCCAAATCGAAATCTTCAATAAGGGCAGCCTTGATTTTTTCGAAAATGGCGTTTTTATCCATGAATTAACCTTTGGTATTCGCAGAAATGTAGGCTGCAAGCGCATCGACGGATGCAAAATGTTTCTTGGTTTCTTCCTTAACGGTAGAGAACGTGACACCGAAATTTTCTTTAACGGCAATACCCAATTCCAAAGCATCAATAGAATCAAGACCGAGTCCTTCACCAGCATCATTCTTCCCGAAAATCGGAGCCGAATCCACAATATCGGCAGGAGTGATATCTTCCAATTCAAGGGATTCTATGATGACTTCCTTAATACGGGTGTTCAAATCAGACATAACGTTCTTGTGACCTCAAGCAAGGTTTACATTTTCTTGAATAGGCAATATAGAAAAATAATTTTATATTAATGGAACCTTATTTTTCAAGATTTCGCTATAGAGAAAACATGTTCGATTTTTATAAAAACGACTCCATCGACGCCGTAAACGCAAAGTTCGAAGCCCAAAAAATCGCTTTTGCCCCACTCAGTTTCCAAGCGGCACGCGCCTTACGGGACATGGGGATTTTAGACGAGATTAGCAACGCCCGCAAACAGGGCATCACCATTTCGGAACTTTCCAAAAAGCTCAACATTCCACTTTACGGAGTGGGCGTCCTCGTAGAAATGGGACTCGGCATGGGAGCCATCAAAATCCACAAGGATTCTGGCGAAGATGACCTGCGTCTCACGCTCGGGAAAATCGGTTTTTTCCTCATGAAAGACGAAATGACGCAAGTGAACATGGACTTTGCGCAAGACATCTGCTACCGCGGGGCCGAAAACCTCGAACAGTCCATCCGCGAAGGCAAACCGGCAGGGCTCCCCCACTTGGGGCCATGGAAAACGGTCTATGAAGGACTTTCAAAGCTCACGGAGCAGCAGAAAAAAAGCTGGTTCGGCTTTGACCACTTTTACTCCGACTTGGCGTTTCCCGAAGCACTCCCGATTGTGTTCGAAAAGTTTGCAGAACTGAAAGACCCGAAGCTTTTCGACATTGGCGGAAACACGGCCAAGTGGGCCATCGCCTGCTGCAAGTACAACAAGGACGTGCAGGTATCCATCATCGACCTTCCGGGGCAAACCGCAGTCGCCGAAAAGAACGCCGCCGATGCAGGCTTCGCCGACCACATCAACACCATTCCCTGCAACGTTCTGGACGATACGACAGAATTCCCGCAAGGTGCAAACGCCGTCTGGATGAGCCAATTCTTGGATTGCTTTTCGCTCGAACAAATCACAAAAATTTTGACAAAGATTCACAAGGCCGCGACTCCAGAAACAGACGTCTATGTCCTTGAACCGCTTTGGGACAAGCAACGATTCGAAGCCGCCGCTTATTCGTTACAGGCAACATCGCTCTACTTCACCTGCATCGCGAACGGCAACAGCAAAATGTACCGCTACGCAGAACTCAAGCTAGCCATCGAAACCGCAGGATTCGAACTGAAAGAAGCGCACCACAACGTAGGGCCGAACGCCTATTCCCTCCTCAGGTTCCGTAAAAAATAAAAGTCCAGCCAAAGTAACATGCAAAAAATATTCATCGAAAGATTGGCTAGCTTTATTCCGACAGAAGCGCACCCCAAGCCGGACGTTTCGTTCGTCCCCATGCTGACGCGCCGCCGCCTGAGTTACGTATCGCGCATGGTGGTACTCGTGAGCGAACAAGTTTCTCGCGACAAGGACGGCAACAAATTTCCACCTTGCAAAGTGACATTCGCTTCGCAGTTTGGCGAAATCACTCAGCAGCTGAAAATCTCAGAAACGCTCATCGACACAGGAATGGTCTCGCCGGCACATTTCAGCCTTTCTGTTTTTAACGCCTCCGTCGCAAACGCCTCCATTCTCGAATCGAACACCGCAGGGTATTCTGCCGTATTCTCCGGGAAAGACGCTTTCGCCACAGGACTCACGGACTGCCTTGCGGCCCTTGAAGTCGAAAACACAGATTCACGTACATTTATCTTTGCAGACGAGCTCATCCCCGAAACATATGCACCCGTCGCAGGCGTCCCTTACCCGAACGCCGTTTGCGCGCTTGCGCTCCGTCTTACAAAAGAAGAATCTAAAGCCGACCCATCACTGAAACGCATCGATGTTGCAAGCCAGCTTTCGCTCCTCAAACTGCTACGGAACAACTTTGACACGGCGGCAGAACAGGCAATAGCGTTCCTCTGCGCCATCGATTCACTAAGGTCCTAGTGCAAATGGCAAAAATCCGCTACATACGACGTATTTTCGTAAAGCTTTTTTGCTTTGCGTTTTTCGGCATTTCTAGCCTAATTCTTGCTATTCTGTTATTCCCGATTATGCACGTTCTTTCTGGATTTTCCGAAACGAAATTCAAGAAAATGGTGCGTAAATTCAACCATCGTTACTTTAAATTTTTCGTCAAAGTCGCAACAATTCTAGGTGGGATACGCCCTACAGTCGAAAATAAAGAAGCCCTAGTAAACCTCCGCTCCAAAGTTGTCATCGCCAACCATCCGTCATTATTCGATGTCGTAATCCTATTTTCGCTTATTCCAAACGCCGATTGCATCGTGAAAGGCGAACTCATCCAAAACAAATTTATTTCCCTTATTATAAAGAACCTCTACATTCCAAACAACATCCCATTTGAAAATCAATTGGAACTGGCCCAAAAATCGATGGACGAAGGCAACAACCTCATCATATTCCCAGAAGGAACACGCACGAAACCAGGAGAACCGTGGGATTTCAAAAAAGGGGCCGCCCGATTTGCGCTTTATTCCAAAAACGACGTCATTCCTATTTTCTTTGGCGGCAACGAAAAAATTGGGCTCCGCAAACATGATAAATTACTGCAATATCATCCAACGGAATGTTACCAGTACAATCTCAAAGTGCTCGCCCCAATTTATGTCACCGAATACGAAGACGAACCCATGACCAAGAGCGCCACCAAATTGACCCACAAAATGAAGGAAATCCTCGAAAAAGAATTGCATAACTAATGTTTTACTTCAACCAAAGTTCAAGAAGACGAATAAACATATCCAAGATTAAAAAGTCAACATTGGAATCAGATTCTAATTTTTTATCTTTTGCCGTGGAATTTCAGCCGATTTTCACGGCTTTTTTATTTGAGGTTTACAATGGCTAAAAAGAAAGATACGCAGACCAACATGTGGACTGGTCGTTTTGCTAGCGGCATGGCTCAGAGCATGGTCGATTTAAGTTTCAGCTTGCAGTTTGATGCAGAACTCATCGAAGAGGATATCGAAGGGAGCATCGGGCACGGCAAGGGTCTTGTGGAATCGGGCGTTCTTTCCAAAGCTGACTACAAGAAGATTTGTGATGGCTTGAAGAGCATCCTCGACGACTACCACGCCGGCAAGAACCTTTGGTGCGATAGCGACGAAGACATCCACATGGCTGTGGAACGCGTGCTTACCGAACGCATCGGCGCTCTCGGCAAGAAGATTCACACGGGCCGTAGCCGCAATGACCAGGTCTGCACAGACTTCAAGCTTTACATGCGCCACCGCGCCGCAGAAATCCGCCAGCTCGAAGTGGAACTCATGGAAACGGTTCTGGACCTTGCCAAGAAATACTTCGGCAAAATGATGCCGGGTTACACGCACTTGCAGCAAGCACAGCCGATTTACTTTAGCCATTACCTCATGAGCATGTTCTTTGCCGTGAGCCGTGACGTAAAGCGTCTCGACAACTTCCTGGAATTGCATAGCCAGCTCCCGCTCGGCAGTGGCGCTATGGCAGGTTCTGCATTCCCCTACCACCGCGCACTCGTTGCCGAAGCCCTCGGATTCAAGGACGTGAGCCCGAACAGCATTGACGCCGTGAGCCATCGCGACATGATGCTCGAATTCGAAGCAGACCTTGCGATTATCGCGAATACAATGAGCCGCTACGCTGAAGACTTTGTGAACTGGAGCTCTTGCGAATTTGGCTTCCTCACATTGCACGATGCATTCTCCAGCGGTTCTTCGATGATGCCGCAGAAGAAGAATCCGGACTCCATGGAACTTATCCGCGGAAAGTCCGGTCGCATGCTCGGCAACTTCACTTCGCTTTACACGCTCGTGAAGGGCGCTCCGCTCAGCTACAGTCGCGACTTGCAAGAAGACAAGGAACCGGTCTTTGACAGCGTCCACAACGTGAAGGTGATTCTTCGCGTGATGAAGGAAGCTTTGGAAACAGCACGTTTCAACTTTGAAACGATGCACGCCAAGATGCTCCCGGCACTACTCGCCACAGACCTTGCCGACTTGCTCGTGGAAGCAGGCGTTCCGTTCCGCGACGCCCACCACGTCGTGGGAAGCCTCGTCGGCGATGCTGCACGAGCCGGCAAGCAGTTCACGGAACTTTCCGACGAGGCTTGGGCCGCCGCAGGCGTCCCGGACGTCGCCAAGATGAAGAAGACGCTTACGTTCGAATACAGTATCAGCAAGCGCAATATCGAAGGCGGTACGGGCCCGAAGTCCGTGAAGCAGCAATTCACGAAAGCCGCCGCGATTCTCAAAAAGCTCAAAAAGTAATTAAATCCGTGTAAGGTGATCCCGCAACAAGTGCGGGATGACAATGGAATTGTATAAGGTGATCCCGCAACAAGTGCGAGATGACAAGCCTGTTTTTTCGCCTGAATTAATCCCTCACGCAACGAACGGAGAATTCATTAGAAGTCCCATAAGACATGGTGTTTGGAATGGTTTCGTTGTAACGAATCACCAATGCAGATGCGTTTCCATTCAAAACTACACCATCCATCCAGAAATAAGCGCTAGATTTCAAGTCAAAGTAATCACCACTGTCTCGACCTCCAGCGGGCTTTGCATCGAACCCCCAGAAGTTAAGTCCTTTCGAAGCCTTATCATTCCAACCAGTCGTAGAGCGCAACGCGGAACTGCTTTTTGCATAGGTAATCAGCGAAGTGAAATCACTTACTGTAGGCAAATGCCAACCTTTGGGACAAACAGTCTTTGCGGCTTCGTAAGTATAAAGACGACCATATTCCTTGCAATATTCCTTGTCATCTTTAAAGCAATGGCTGCCCTTGACTTCGTAATTCAAGTTGTCCGCCATCCATTCGAGGCCTGCTATTTTAATGGTTCTATACGTTTCTCCTTCATATTTCCATGAACCATAGTCATGCGGAATCCTATCAAGGTACGAAGAATCCAAATCACCCTTAACAGATACATTTGAAGAATGGGCTATACAACGGACTGAAAGACCATGATCCTTATAGAAAAAGCCTTCTTGCAAAGCATCAACTTCATCACGGAGTTGCCAGCCATATGCCGTAGTGGCATCTTTTTCATAAAGACTCCAGAATGCAGCTACACGCCCTGTACTCAAAAACGTTTCACCATCGTTATTGCGACGTCCCGAAGCCTTCGCGTTAAATCCAAATCGATTCGTCGGAGCTTTAACTTCATCAGTCTTATTCCACGTTTCCGTGGACTTGAGGCTTGTACCGCTCCCTTCACCACCATTGTTTTGATCTACGTAATTAACCAAATATTTCCAATCGTTGGATGACGGCAACACCCAACCATCCGGGCAAATACCTTGAAAAGAAGAAGTAGTTCCCACAACCGTAGAAATGTATTTACTGTCTTGGTTAACGGCAGCAGTCCAAGAATAAAGACGGCCAAACTTGGAGCAATCCTTGTCATCTTCATGGCACCAGGAATTTCCCTTAAGATTTTTCATGCTTGAGGAATCAGCATAGCGGAGATTCTCGGTCATCCAAAAAACACCGTTAATTTCGGCGACACTATATTCTTTGCCATCACGGGGATCCACCATTTTCCCATCAACGATTTCAACTCTTTTTTTTGTGTCTAATCCTCCAACCATATTGATTTCATCGAAACCATCAGAGCAAGCGGCAAATCCAAAAAGCGACGAAGCGACCGCAAATAAAACAAAACGCCTGTAATGAAGGAGCTTATTCATAATAATTCCTTATAAAAAGTTCAACTATATGTAATGTATATTATTTTTTGTCTTGCGGGACAAGCCTGTCCACGATTCTGAACAAATCGTTGTAAATTTCGAGGAAATCTTCAATCCAAATCGGGTCATGTTCGCCGACAATGTGGAACGTTTCTTCGAGCGTGTGTAGCGAATTGTAAAGTCCGACCACGGAGCCTGCCGGCTGCACATAACTTCCGCCATAAGCGGACGAAGCGACAACGCGGGCGCGATAACTGCGGCGGAGTCGCGCAATCAAGCCACTGCGGAGCGCCAGGAGTTCATCGTGAGCAACGAGAAATTCGCCTTTTTGAATCCATTCTTCCACATGGTTCAAGCGACGGTTAATGGAATCGCGTTCTGTCGAAGGCACGAGCATTTTCTTTGCATCAAGCGTCGAACGGATTCGCCCCACAATGTTGTTCAGCAAATCTTCATTCCAGAAAATCATCGGCGGGCGCGCATCGACTGTATTCGTCACGAGAGCGGGCTTGTGGGCAACGACCCAACGGTCCAGTTTCTGTGCGACAAGACTTGCTTCGGGGAAACGGTCAACTGCGACATATTCCTGGGCACGTGTGTAAAGGGTATCCGCATAAACCATCCGCCAATGCGAAAGCTTGCCAGTCTTGCGAATGGCATCAATGCTAGCCTTGATTTCGGACAGTTTCTGGGAAAGTTCTTCCATTAGCGAGTTCCCTCAACTTTTGCCGATTCTTTTTTTACCGGCCCGTTTTCGATATTGTTCGACTGTAGCGGAGTCACGCCGATTTCCACGCGACGGTTCAAGCGGCGATGTTCTTCGCTGTCGTTGGGGTACTTCGGGCGATGCTCGCCAAATCCTGCGGCAAAAAGCCTGTCGGGCGGGAATCCCATTTTCACAAGCATCTTGACCACGTTCACGGCGCGTTCGGTAGAAAGATTCCAGTTCGTGTATGTGGTAGAACCGCTAAACGGAATGTCATCCGTAAAACCGCTCACCATGATAACATCCGTCGAATCAAGCGATTCAAGAAGTCCCTTGCTGATGCCGCGAATCACGCCCTCGCCTTCCTTGGTGAGATTGGCGCCGTTTATCGGGAACAAGAAGCTCGCCTGAATCTGGATTTTGCCGTCTTCGAGCGCGATAAGCCCCGCCTCGATAGAAGTCTGCAAGCTTTTGGACAAAAGCGCATTGCGTTCTGCCGCAATTTTACGCATTTCTTCCTGGCAAGTGAGCACTTCTTCTTCGGTACGCGTCAGGTCTTCGGCCTTTTGCTCCTTGAGGGTCGCCATCGCCACAAACGCAAGGATAAAGAGCGAAACAAGGGCAACGCCCAAGTCCGTGTAGGCCATCCAAGGATTGCTATTTTCCTCTCTATTGCGACTCATGATTAACCTTCGGCTTTAGGCTGTTGGGCGGCAATTGCAGAACGCTGTGTCTGTTCGAGAACTTCGAGCAAGATTTCCTGGGTCTTGACCGCATTTTCCATGAGCACTTCGCTTGCGCGTTCGTGGAAGGCTTCGAGAGACTGGTTGAGGTGTTCGACAAAGTTGTCTTCTTCTTCGTGTTCCGCGGTATCGCCCGAAAGCTTTTCGAGAATCGTTTCGAGGCCGCTACGCAGCATTTCGAGGTTCGCGCTGAGTTCGGACTGGTTCACGCGCATGAGTTCTGCGGTTTCCACGATGTTTCCGCCAAGAGCGTCGGTCGCTTCTTTCTCTTTGACGACACGGTTGTCGATGCTTTCGGTAAGCGCCTTTTGTGCATCGAGGAGAACGCTCGACGTTTCAGAGAGTTTCTGGAATGCACCGAGAATATCGGACGAGAGCGCCCCGAGCTTTTCGGAAACGTTCTGGGAGAGTTCCGCAGAACCTGCTTGCGCCTTTTCGGCCACCTGCAAGGCGACGTTCTTGAGCGTTTCGAGACCCACGCGCTGAGAATCGACGTTGGCGGTCGTTTCGGATTCGAGACGCTGCATAAAGTTTGTCCATTGTTCATTGGACTGCTTGACCTGTTCGGCAACGGAGTCGGCAATGTTCTGCGTCGCTGTAGCCATGGAAGATTGCGTCGCCGTAGCTACGCCATCGAGACCAGCCTTCACGCCAGAAGAAATTCCTTCGAGGCCTGTATTCAAGGAGGCCGAAATACCGTCCAACTTTTCGTCGAGCTTTGCGGGAATCGCTTCGACCGACTTCGAAAGCGCTCCAATATTTTCATTAATCGGATTGAATGCGCTCGAAACAGAAGCCCCCACAAGTTCACCCAGTTTTTGGGTCGATTCGTTCATGTTCGCGACGGCACCCGCAAGCGATTCATTCACCGTCTTGACAGAAGACGTCATTTCCGTAGAAACCTTCTGGACCGATTCCACGACATCCTTGTTCAGCTTCGAGGTCATGGCAGAGAGTTCCTCGCCCACCATCGAAACGACTCCAGCAAGGCCTTCCTTTACGGAAGAGGCTATCACGGACAAGTTCTTTTCGACAGAATCGAACAAGCGTTCCAAATCATTCTTGTTTTCTTCAATCACGCCTTCTTCGCTCTCGGAATCTTGCATATCGAGGGTAAAGGCATCGAGGTGCGCCATAAATTCATCGCGACGGGCGCTCAAAATCGTGCGGCAGGCATTCAGCATCAAGGCGGCAAACAAACCGCAAAGGCTTGTACCGAAAATGCCCTTCATGTTCTGGAACAAGACCTGAATCGTATCCAGCGTACCTTGCGTCGTGGAATTATCGATAGCGCCACCGGCTGTAGCCACGGACTGCATAAGGCCAAAGAACGTACCCATGAGGCCGAGGAGAATCACCGTCGAACCCACACTGCGGTTGAGCGGAATCGAAGAACCCGCCGAAAGCACGTCAAATGCCATCGGGGAATCCAAGCGGATTTTCTTTTGCAAAAGACGTCTCGCCAGTTCCACCCTCTTCGCGACAACGCCCGAGTCCAATTCAGGATAAACGTTTTCCTTTTCGCAGGCGTCGATGATTTCGTCTTCAAAGATAATCTGCTTCATCTTGCGTATCGCAGAAATCTGTTCGACCAGGTAAACGGCGATAATGGCGATCATGATGATCCAGCCAAATGCAGGAGCGCCAAAGTAGAGAGCGCCCGCGATAAGGGTTACAAAACCCACCACCGTCAAAACAAGAATCATATTGAATGCTTTTTTCATATTCTACCTACACATTCTGCGCCTGATAAGGAGCGACTGTTTCAAACAAGTTTAACTGACCGCGAGAGAACCCGCGAAGGAAAAGGGACCATTTACTTTGATACCATTCGATAATCTGCGTCGTAAGCCCTTGGGCGTAATCGCAAAAATCATCCGTAAACGCCAAAAAGCAGTTTTCGTAGGCGTAATGCGGATTCCAAAAACGACCGACATTTCGAGCGCAGGACATAGCCGACGAGTAATAGCGCACCGGACCTTTCGAGGAGAACGCCGCCGCAAAACGCTTTTTTGCAAGCGAATTCAACGACGTACGGAGCGAAACCACCATCGCATTCTCTTTTTCGCGAAGCGACGCTTCAAGACACGGTAACAGCTTGGATACCGGATCGACGGCACTCTCTGAAAGCCAGTACTTGCAGAGCTTTTCTTGCAGCTGCATCACGCGGCCATGCATACGCACGAACAACGGCTCGGCATCGCTCACCAACAAATGAATCGTCGCCGAATAGAAGTTGTTGATGTCCTGCTTGTTGTTCTTGACCGTGAGTGCCCAGCCCTTTTCTTCGTCGTGGACCAAAAAGTCCCCGCCCTCAAGCAAAAGCCGCAGTACCTCGTCCGTCGAAAAACGCTGAATCCATTTGGCACGGAATTCGTTATAAAGCTTTTCGCAATCCTTGAAAATTTGCGGGAAGCCGGACTCGCAGAGTTTCCAGGCGGACTCGCTGAACGAAATCAGTTCCGAACTGCCGACGTTCGCCTCAGGATTGTTGAGCATAGCGTCCAAATGTTCAAAAAGAGCAATCGACCATGTCACCATCATGGATTGAGAAAGCGTCGCAACGATAGCCGAACGATTAGGACGCACGGCCAAGCGAACGCTTGCCCCTGTCATCTTACGTATAGCCCTGCGAAAAGTTTCTTCCACGAAAACCCCTTAAAAAAGAGCCTCAATGTTATGCCAAACATTGCGACGGACACGTTTCTTGTTCAATTTCAAATCGGTGGCTTCACTGCGAATATCAGATTCCTGATTGTTGCGAATTAAATCGGTATCCCCGTCCACCTTCCCTTCGGTTTCAAGATAAAGTCCATAGACGTTTTCAGAAACGCTAGTCTCGGTCGAAACAACTCGACCAGCCCTGACAGACAATGCGTAACGGTTGTGAGACATGACGCAACGTACTAGAGTGACATCAGGACTTTCATCGACCCAAAGGCCGTAGTAGTTATTGGAAAAGCGAACATTCTCGAACGAGCCACGAGAGCGGAAAACCGTATTGCGGAACGCGTTCTCGACCACAAGGTTCTTCACTTCGAACGGAACCGCACTGGACATGATATGGAAACCGTTCCAGTTGACTACAGAATCCAAACCGCAAAAGACGACAGGCTTATCGCTCGTCCCGACAATCTTGACCGGCCCCTGAAGCATAAGCTTCGCAAACTCGCCCATCAACACCGTCACGCCAGGTTCTACGACAAACGAATCGGATGCGGCAACAACCACTCCCTGTTCGAGCACGTAAGGGCTATTCTTCTCTTGCAAAAAGACCTTGCCGTTTACCGCAGCCGGGAACGGCATACCCGAAGCAAAAACAGAACCCGCCAAAGCGACAACCGACAAAAAAGCCAAAACGGAGGAACGAACAAATCCGCTTACACAAATCATTGCAGGTTCCTCAAAGTGATTTTCTGATTGACATTCATGCTCGCAAGCGTATCGCCCGCAACAAGATCGCACACATCAATAACCGCCACGATATTCATCTCGGCAGAAGTGAGCGTTCCGTGTGTGACGTCAAAAAGAACAACGCCATCCCCGACGACGTAATCGCTGCTCTTCAATTGCAGATTCGATGTCGTGTCCGGGAGTTCCAAATACTTCATGCCCATGTGGATTTTCGCCATCCGCACGCCATCCTGCAAATAGACATCCTGTAGCGTGAACGTCTTATACACGGTCGTCGCGCTGTTGCCCTTGCCCGGAATCGACATTTGGCGTTCCCAGGATTCGCCGAGATTGACCGGTTTTTCCGGAAGAATCGGCTGAGCCTTGAGGAACAAGGGAATCAAGTTCAGTTCATCTTCGGACGGCATGTCCAAAGCATTTTCAATCGTCGGGTCGGTAATGATACCGTCGTGGTTGAGCTTGAACTGAAAGTTCCGAATAGAGAGGTACTTCTCGATATTGCGGAATTCGTCAACGGAGCGCTTGTCGCTATTGTAGTTGACGGAGTCGATTTTCATTTCAAAACGTCCCGAGCCATCGTCGTAGGGCATCAAGAGGCTCATGGTACTACGGACGCTCACATGCGTGTGCATGGATTCGGGTACCGAATTGGAATCGGCAGGTAAGCTCGCATTCAAGGTCGATTCAAGACGGAACGACTGCGGGGTAACTGTCTGCGTGTTAAAAACAAGATGAACTTCGTTCCGTTCGCAGGAACAAAGGGTAAATAAAGCAAGAGTGAGCGCAGGAAAAGCGCATGATTTGATAAAATTCATGCTTTGAATATAGTAATAGTTTGAGGATGAGTTACTAGTTAATAGTTACTAGTTACTAGTTAATAGTTACTTCGAACTTTTAACCCAAGCTCTTAACTCAAACGCCCTTGTTGCCGGAATCGCCTTTTTCGAGGCGCATCTGTTGAAAAAATCCTTTCAAAAGACCGAGGCATTCATCGGCGAGAACGCCTCCCGTGACTTCTACCGCACGCTTGAGAGCGTTGCCGGAAATAACGTCAATCGTAGTGCCGCAGCCGCCAAAACGGGAATCCGGGGAGCCATAAACCACGCGGGAAACGCGGCTGTTGAGGATGGCACCGGCGCACATGGGGCATGGTTCGAGCGTCACGTAAAGCGTACAGCCGTCCAAGCGCCAGTTGTCGAGCGTACTTGCGGCAGTGCCAATGGCAATGATTTCGGCATGGGCGGTCGCATCCTTGAGCTGTTCGACCTGGTTGTAGCCCTTCCCTATCACGACTCCGTCCTTCACGATAACGCAACCGATAGGAATTTCCTTCATGTCAAAAGCAATCTGGGCCTGGCGAAGCGCCATGCGCATGAATTTCACGTCGTCATTGTTTACGTTATCCATAAATCAAAAATCCTGATGCTCGTCTATATAGCCATTTTTATCAAGGGATTCAACTTTTCGGTTATACTCAGCTTCTTGTTTCGAGGTATCTTTTCCTTCGCGTTTTTCACGCCCCACTTTCATAGCCATATCAAAAAGATCGTCAATATTTTCTTCGATTTCACTGTGATAATTCGTGTTATCCCAAATGTTAGTGTCACGACGGAAAAAAGCGGGATCAATCATAAAGAATGGGAGCAAAACGAACCAAACAAAAAAAGTAAGCCCAAGCCACGTGAATACGACATCTAAAGTAAACTCATGATACGCTTTTTCGCCACAAAATAACAAGCAAAAGATAGCTAGGCAAATGGCAGGCAACATAAGCACATAGACCTTCCACTTGAGATTTTCCCTTTCGGAAAATTTCTTTTTAGCAAGCCATACAGGGACTCCAGTTATTATTAGCATAAATAACAAACAGGGCCATATACTCCCCAGCACTTCTACTGGAGAGTCAATCAACTCCTGCAAAAATTTTATTCGGCGTTCCCACATTACTTAAGTCCGCGACCGTATGCACAGTAAGAATCCTCTTGCATAAAGTCACCGTCGTGGTAGTAAGCGGCACGGGCACGGCAATCGCCACAGCGGTCGTTAAACTTGCACTTACTGCAAGCGCCCTTGTAAGCCTTTGTACGCAACTGCTTGAAGATTTCGGCATTCGCCCAGATTTCGTCGAAAGGCGTATCGTGAACATCGCCCGCTTCTTCCATCATGTAAGCACAAGGACGAACCTTGCCTATCGGGCTTACGATGCAGTAGTCGAGTCCACGAGGCAACCGCGACTGTAGCGCGTCTTGATGTCAAGCTGGTCTGCAATGCGGAGAAACTGCGGAGCGCAAGTCGGCTTCACCGGGATTCCGAGCGTGCGGCTCTTTTCCATAATCTTGCGGAGGAGTCCTTCGTATTCGGCAACACGGAGCGCATGTCCTTCGATTTCCTTGCCGCGACCCACCGGAATCAAAAAGAAAATCTGATGGTTCACGGCACCGATTTCCTTGACCCAGTCCATGATGTCAAAAAT
>JAFWRL010000183.1 GCA_017520105.1 Fibrobacter sp. | reverse complement strand
TCGTTGAAGGTGGTCAAGGAAAGGTCGGCTTCCTGGAGGTTCACGTTGTTGAACGAAGCACCGCCAAATTCAGCCTGGGAAAGACCCGCCTTGGCGAAGTTCACGTTGTTGAGGTTGACACCCTTGAAGTTTGCAGCGATGAGGTTGCAAGCCGTGAAGTCCGTCTTTTCCATGGTGGTCTTGCGGAGGTCGCTGTTAGCCATCAAGGAACGGGAGAAGTTCGTGTGTGTAAGGTTAGCCTTGCTGAAGTCAGCACGGGTGAGGTCCATGTCGGTCGCGGAAGCCTGCGTGAGGTCAGCCTTGCTGAAGTCGCATTCATCAGAGACCTTCATAGCATCCATGCGGGCATTCTTGAGGTTTGCCTTGGGGAATTTGCTATCGAGGAGCGTTGCACGATAGAGGTCAGCGCCTTCGAGGTTTGCGCCTTCGAAGGAAGCCGAACGGATGTCGGCGCCGCTAATGATTGCTCCCTGGAGGTTTGCGCTTTCAAAGTTCGCCTGGCTAATCACGGCGTTGCGGAAAGAAACGCCGGGAAGGCTTGCACCTTCGAAGTCCGGGGATTCACCTGCAGAGCGCTGGAAGTCCGTAACGCCCTTGATTGCCCTAGCCTTCTGGAACTGGTAGTTGTCGATACGCTTGTCGCGGAAGGAGGTGTTCAGGTCTTTGCCTCTGAAGTCCTGAGCCGACACATTGAGTGCGAGAGCACTAAGGAGGCAGATACCAAATTTGTAAACGTTCTTCGTATTCATAATCAATTCCCTTTATAAAAAAAGTAAAACAAATATCGGATAGCCCTAAAATAACTAAAAAATTTGCAAAATTCCAAGCGAAAAATAAAAACTGACCAAATAAATACTAATTTTACGATGTAATGACAATTTTTCATTAATTTTACGATGCGATGACTGCTTTTCGTTCAAATTCTTACAAAGTGGTGATTTGTGGTGCTGGTCCTGCGGGTCTCATGGCGGCTTATCAGCTTGGAAAATTGACTCAAAATGCTGGACAAATCCTCCTTGTTGATAAAAAAGAACCTTGGAAGGAGCCGATTTTCTGTGCCGAAGCCGTATCGAACCATCGTTTGAACAAATTGTGGCCTGTTGATGAATCCTGGGTGCGCGGAACCATTTCCGGCATTTACTTTACTTCACCTAAGGGTTACAAGGCCGAGTTTTACAGCAAAAATTGCGGATTGCTTCTAGACCGTTCCAAGTTCCACCGTGCGATTGCCTGTGTTTGCGTCGATGCGGGCGTGGAATGCCGTTTCGATGCGCTTGTCAAGAATATTGCACGTAACGGAAATGGCTGGAATTTGGATGTAAAGGTCGGGGATGAGATTGTTTCGCTCTCGACTTCTGTTGTTATCGACGCGACGGGCCCCGGTTGTCGCCTTACGCGCGGGATTCCGTGCCTTGAAGGAATCGAATCGGGCAATACGGATTTGGAGCCTGCAATTTTTGCGGTAGCCGAAGGCATTGAACACAAGCGCGACCATATCGATTTGTTCTACGGCAGCGAGTTCCCGGGCGGTTACGGTTGGATTTTCCCGCGTGACGGCAAGGAAGTGAATATTGGTTTTGTGCTTTCGAAAGAGACGAAGCCCGATATGCCGTTGCGCGAAAAACTCAAGCAGTTTATTGCAAGCCGCTACCCGAATGCCGGTATCAAGACCATTTGCGGTGGAATGATTGCTTGCGGGCAGTCGAAAAAGCCGCTTGCGAAGTGTGGACTTTTCAAGGCGGGCGATGCTGCGAGCTGCGTGAATCCGATGAGCCGTTCGGGCATTGTCGAATCGCTGATTAGTGGAAAAATTGTGGCAGAAGCGGCCCAAGAATGGCTCGCCGCTACCGATGATGCGGCCCGCTCTCGTATCGAAGCCTCCGTCCTTGACCGTTGGATGGCTACTCTTGGAAAAACTCATTTGCAAATAGCGAAGGCGAAACCTGGATTTGCCAAAGTCAAGGATGAACAGTTTGACAAGGCGGCCAAGCGTTTGTCTGAACTCCCGCGTGAGAAACAGACTTTGTTCAAAATTTTCTTTGCGGTGCTGAGGTCTTGCCCGTCATTGATTTGGAGAATGCGTTCTTTTTTGCGTTGAGATGTGTATGTCCGAAAGTATTGTTGATCGTCAAGAAAAAATTAGAGCGAAGTTCGCCTCGTTCGCAGATCCGGATGACAAGTGGAAATTCCTCTTGGATTTGGCCCGCGAGCACAAGGGCATGGACGCCGCACTCAAGGCGGAAAAGTTCATTATTCAAGGTTGCGCCTCGACGATGTATCTTGTTCCGAAGTTCGAGAACGGAAAGATTCATTTCGAGATGGACGTGGAAGGCGGCACGACGAACCCGTTGATTAGTCGCGGTCTTGGTGCGCTTGCCTTGCAGGTCTTTAATGATATGGCTCCTGCGGATATTTTGTCTGTGGATCCGACATTTTTCCAGCAGATTGGTTTGAATGTAGGGCTTTCGCCGACGCGTTCCAACGGATTTGCTAGTCTTTTAAAACAAATTTATTTATATGCACGCGTCTTTGACGCAATTTCAAAAAAATAGGATTAATCTATGTTTAGTTTCTTGAATGGAAAGAGCCCGTTTGACGAGGCCGAAGAAAAATTGGAAGCCGGTGAAACCGTTAACGGTAGGCCGAAACTTCCGCAGGCTCCGATTATGGGCTGGCAAGACGGTGTGTTCTTGTTGGTTCTTGTCGGATTAATTGTTGGTGGCTATTACTACTACCAGCATACCAAGCAGGTGAGTGCCGATACGTTCGCGAAATGCGATGCTTTGTATGTTGCTGCAGAATCAGATGCTGCTAAGTATGTGGAAGCCGAAGCTTGCTATAACGAAACTTGGGAACTCAGCTTTGTGAGCGATTCCATGGAAATTCTCCGCCAGAACCGCTTGGGCGCCATTGAAGATTTGCTCAACCATCAGAAAGATTTGTATGCGGATGCGATGGGCGCCATGGCGGCCAAGGATACCGTCGCTGCATTTAACGTTGTGAATGAATACAAGGGCCCGATGCTTTTGAACAAGGGCGATGCCAAGGATTGGAATAGCATTGTGGGTAACGAAGCAATCAAGGCATGTGTGGCTGCGGCCGCTGCTCGCGCCGATTCTATTGCCAGGGAAAAGGCGATTGCGGATTCATTGGCTCAGGTGGCTGCGGAACTCCGTGCGAAGGCTGTCGCCGATTCCATCGAAAAGGCGAACAAGAGACTTGCTCGCAAGGGAAAGCGTAAAAAGGTTTAAAAGGTTGACCCCGGCATCCCGGAATAAATCCGGGACAGGCTCTGGCCGGGGTGACAATAATGCGATGTCATGCCCGCCACTGTGCGGGCATCGCCTTTTTATGAGCGAGATGGAGATTCCCGATTATAATCGGGAATGACAGTTTTTGCAAAAAACGTATTACTTTGAGACTTTTGTAACGGTAATTTCTCGTTCGGTTTCGGAAAGAATTTGAATTTTGACGACGTGGGTGATGCCTGCGTCGTTTTCTTCTAAGCGCTCGGGCCATTCGATGAGGCTGATGCCGCTTTCGAGATAGTCCGGGTCCATGCCGACTTCGTAAAGGTCTGCGCCGCCTTCGAGACGGTACAGGTCGAAATGGAAAATGGGCGGGTTGTTCGGGTATTCGTGGAGGATGGTGTAGGTCGGGGAGCAGACCGTGCCTTCGAAGCCGAGCCCTTTGCAGATGCCGCGGCTGATGACGGTCTTGCCTGCGCCGAGATTCCCATAGAGGGCGACCTTGTCGCCGACCTTGAGTTCCTTTGCGAATTCAATCGCCCAGTTGTATGTGTCGTCTTCGCTTTTGAATTTCATTGCTTGCTCATGATGCTTTTTTTGTCATGCCCGCCTCCGAGCGGGCATCTCCTTTGTTTTTGGGAGATTCCCCCCAGAACAAGTCTAGGGCTGGTTCTTCAAGTCGGGAATGACATTTCATGCTTCCTGCATTCTGCTGTTTACTAACCACTAACCACTAACCACTGCGCTTACGGCGCTACAGCTTCTCCTTAAACTGTTCGTACGTGAATTTGTGCAGCAGGTGGAACTTGCCGTTTTCGTCGAACTTGCCAATGCTCGGGTGGCGCACACCGTTGAAGAATGTGGTTTTGACCATGGTGTAGTGGATCATGTCTTCGAAAATGATGCGGTCGCCGACCTTGAGCGGTTCGTCAAAAGAGAAGTCTCCCAGCTGGTCGCCCGCGAGGCAGGAATTGCCTGTGAGTTTGTACGTGTAAGTTTTTTCGCCCGGGAATGCGGCTCCGATGACGTTCGGACGGTACGGCATTTCGAGGCAGTCCGGCATGTGGGCGCTGATGGAAACGTTCAGAATGGCGATATCCATTTCGTTGTAGATGATGTCGCCCACGCTTGCGACGAGTTCACCGGTCTGCCAGCCGATAGCTTCGCCCGGTTCCATGATGACCTGCAAGTGCGGGTAACGTGCGGAGAAATCCTTGAGAATGCGGACGAGTTCGTCGCGGTGGTAGTCCTTACGCGTGATGTGATGACCACCGCCGAAGTTCACCCACTTCATTTGCGGGAGGTACTTGCCGAAGTGACGCTCGAATGCGGCGAGAACGCCTTCGAGAGCGTCGGCATCCTGTTCGCAAAGCGCATGGAAGTGGAGACCGTCAATGACGTCGAGTAGTTCGGGCCTGAATTCCTTTTCGGTCACGCCGAGGCGGGAGTATTTACCGCAAGGGTTGTAAATGTCGGTTTCGACTGTCGAAAATTCCGGGTTCACGCGGATGCCGGCACTCACGCCGTGGGCGAGCGTCTTGTCCTTGAATCGCTGCCACTGCGAAAAGCTGTTGAACGTGATGTGGTCCGCTGCTTCGAGGATGGCATCGATTTCATCGTCTTCATAGACGGGAGCGAAGACGTGGACTTCCTTGTTCATCTCTTCGCGCGCGAGGCGTGCTTCGTTGAGGCTAGAGGCGGTGGCGCCGGCGAGGTATTCGCCGATGAGCGGGAAAGAACGCCAGAAGCTGTAGCCTTTGAGAGCGCAGATGATTTTCACGCCGGTCTTGTTCTGGATATCGGCGAGGATTTCCATATTGCGGCGGAGACGTGTTTCGTCAAGTACGAAACAAGGACTTGGAACTTGAGAATAGTCGAGCATGGTGGGAAAGATAGAACTTTTTTGATGTTATATTTTATATGATATAATCAGATTTATTTATTTTTCTCTTTTCTGAATTCTAAAAAGTGGGCATAAAATGAAAAAATAAATTGTTTTTCTTTTTTCTCTTAGTTGCTGGTATTTCATTTGCCTTGGCCAACGAACAGCTTGGCGTGCAAGACATGCCTAAAACGGATGTCCCATCGAAAGGTGAATATGTTTATCTAGTTGAGCTGGATAGTATCGATATTTATAAAGAGTTGATAGAACGAGAGAATAAAGATGCTTCGTATGGAGCTAATATTGAGGGTATTGTATTTGGCGGAGGACTTGTTGGTGTGGGTACATTTTTTCTTGTTACTGCAATTTATGCGGTGAATGAATCAAGTAATGATGGGTGGGATGAGGTTGGCAATAGGCTTGCTGGTGGAGTGTTGATAGGAATCTCTATTCCATTTTACCTTTTGGGGATTCCTGTTCTTATTTACAACGTTAATAAATACAAAGTTCATAAAAAACATGCTATGAAGCGTGATGAATATCAAGAGGCTTTGGATCGTTATAAAGTAAGGATGCAGGAAGAAGGATGGAAGTCTGTTCAGTTTATGGTGGTACCTACGCTTAATTTAGCTAATGCTGGTTTTGGTGCGAATGCGGTATTGCAATTTTGATTTTTATAAGAAAATACAATAAGATTTTGTTGAAAAGTAGAAAAGGCTAGACAGTTTTCTGTTTAGCTTTTTTTAAATTGAAAAATGTCTGATTGGAGGTTCGCTTGCGTCGTTTATTGATTGGTTTTATTGCACTGGGAGTCTTGATTGTGTTGCTGTGCGTGGCGACGCTTTGCTTTGGTGCGGTCAGTATTCCGTTTGCGTCGGTGGTGCAGGCGCTGTTTAGCCCTGGCGCGGATATTTCTTCGAACATTTTGTGGAACTTGAGAATCCCGCGGATGATTGCTGCGATTTTGGCGGGGGCGTCGCTTGCAGTGTCGGGCTTGACGCTACAGACGGTGTTCCGGTATCCGCTGGCGGGGCCGTTTGTACTTGGCATTAGCAGTGGCGCGAGTCTCGGCGTGGCGCTTGCGCTTTTGGCGGGTATTGGCTTTGGAAGTGTCGGCGTGCTTGGTTCGGCGGCGCTCGGGGCTTTGCTTGTGACGCTTGTCGTGATGTTTGCGGCGACGCGCTTTGCGCAGACGGGCGTGCTTTTGATTGTCGGGCTTTTGACGGGCTACTTTATCGATTCGATTGTGAGCGTTTTGATTGCAGGGAATTCTTCGGAGTCGCTACGCGTTTATGTGGCGTGGGGCATGGGAAGTTTTGGACGCGTGACGCTGGGTGATGTTTGGATGTTTGTGATTGCGGTGATTGTGGGCATGGCGCTGATTGGTGTTTCTCTGCGGTACTTGAATGCGGCGCTTTTGGGTGATGATTTTGCACACGGGCTTGGGTTGAATGTGAAGCGCTCGAAGATTTGCGTGTTGCTCGGCGCGAGCCTTTTGGCGGGGGCGACGACTGCTTTTTGCGGGCCTGTCGCGTTTATCGGTATTGCGGTGCCGCATTTAGCTTATCTGCTTTTCAAGACGACGAACCATCGCGTGCTTTTGCCCGGGGCTGCGTTATGCGGTGTTGCGCTTGCGCTTTTGGGCGGGCTTTTCCCAGCCTCGGTTCCGTTGAATGCAGTGCTTTCGTTGGTGGGTGTTCCTGTGATTATGTGGGTGCTTGTGCGCGGCTCCGGTGCGCGTTTTTAGGGGGCAGATATGAGTGAAAAAAATTTGCAGACAGCCTTACTGGAGTGCAAAAATTTGCTTGTAGGGTACAATTCCGCACTTGAAACGATGAAAATCCCGTTTGATTTTTCCCTCGTATCGGGAACGGTTGTGGCCTTGATGGGCGAAAACGGGTGCGGCAAGAGTTCGCTTCTGAAAACTTTTGCAGGGCTTTTAAAACCTGTGGCGGGCGAGGTTTCGCTGGAAGGGAATTCCCTTACGGAATGGGCTCCCCGTGAACGTGCTCAGAAAATTTCGCTGGTACGTATGTCGAGTGCGGTTCCGCCGCGTATGAGCGTGAGTGAATTTGTGCGTTTGGGTCGTTCTCCATATTCTGGAATTTTTGATAGCCGCACGGATGAGGACAACCGCATTGTCGATGAATCGATGGCGCTTTTGGATGTGGCAAATTTTGCAAATCGCCCGATTGCGGAATTGAGCGATGGCGAGCGCAGTCGCGTGTTCTTGGCGGAGGCTGTGGCGCAACAGGTGAAAATATTGCTGCTCGATGAACCGAATGCGTTCTTGGATATTCCGCGTAGCCATGCGCTGTTCAGGTTGCTGAAGAAAATTGCGGCGGAACGGAATATGGGTATAGTCGTCTCAACGCATTCTGTGGAATACGCGGAGCGCTATTGCGATAAGATTATGGTTGTAAATAGCGGAACTGTGAAGGTGGCTGCGGCTCCCGATGCTCGAAAAGCGGGTTTGTTAGAATGGACGGAAACGTTTGAATAATTTATATTTAAATTGTTTAAATTAAAAGGAATTTGTTTATGATGAATAAATCACAACTGTTTCGTACTTTGCTTGGCGCATTTTTGATGTGCTTTGTTATCGCATTCTTAGGGGCTTGCTCGGAATCGGCGACATCGCCAGATTCGTCAGCTTCGTGGGGCGAAAAACATTTCTTGTGGAAAGTCTCTGATGAAAATTCTTCAGTATGGCTGCTGGGGAGTATTCATGTGGCGGATGCTTCATTTTACCCACTTCCGACGGTGATTGATTCCGCTTTTGCCGCATCTAGCGAACTTGCTGTTGAAGTAAATATGAACGATGCAAATATTATGGATGAAGTTCAGCGGGAAATGCGTATGCGTGGAATGCTTGACCATGGAACGCTACGAGATTTATTACCTGCATCATTATGGAAATCGTTAGATAGTCTTTGTAATGCTTGGTCTATGCCTGTGTCAACGTTTGAAACGATGCGTCCTTGGTTAGTGGCATCGACTATCAGTTCTTATGCGCTTGTGCGTGCTGGAATGAAATCAGAGTATGGTATTGATAACGTGTTTATGGACAGGGCTTCAAAGAGTGGTAAGCCTATTGTTAGTTTGGAAACTGCTAAAGAGCAGATAGACGCCATCGCTGGAACGACGGATTCAGACTCCGCCGGCATTTGCATGTTAAAGTCATCGATACGCGAACTTCCAGAAGTGAAATCTATGCTTGTGAACTTGGTTCGCGCATGGAAATCGGGTGATGAAGAATCGTTGAATCGGTTATTGAGCGAGGATCATGTGGAAGATTACACGCCCAGTGAGATATTGCTTATGGAAGAGTTTGAACAACGTCTTTTAGATAATCGCAATGCGAAAATGGCTGATTCTGTGGCGACTTTCTTGCGTGATGATCGAAATGTTTTTGTTGTCGTGGGTACAGCTCATTTGGCTTTTGAAAAGAACAACGTGATTGAAAAACTCAGAAACAGCGGCTTTACGGTCGAACGTTTTTAACGCTTAATCCGAGGCGGGCGAGGCGGTTGTAGAGCGCAGTGCGGTTCATGTTCAGACGCTCGGCGGCAAGGCTTATGGAACCATCGCAATTGCGGATGGTCGCTTTTAAGAATTCGCGTTCTTCGTCGAGTTGCTTGTCGCGGAATTCGTCGTAACTGTCGGCGTAGAATACTTTGTTTGTTGTGTTGCTTTCGCTTGTGTAGCGAACGTTTTTGCGCGAGTCTTCGTCGATTTGCAGGTCTTCGGCTCGCAGAATGCCAGGGTCTGTAAAGCAGAGTGCTCTCTGGATGACGTTTTCGAGTTCGCGGATATTTCCGGGCCAGCTATGGTTTTGCAGTTTTTGCAAAGCTTCGGGGGAGAGCGAGTATGGCTCACCTGCCGGGGCGTATTGGCGTATAAAGTAATTGGCGAGGTCTTCGATGTCTTCTTTGCGGTCGCGGAGTGGCGAAAGCTGCATCGGGATGACGTTCAGACGGTAATACAGGTCTTCGCGGAATCTTTTTTCGCGGATTTCTTCACGAAGGTCGCGGTTTGTGGCGGCGATGATGCGCACGTCAATGTGGCGGGTCTTGTTGGCACCGATGGGGCGGATTTCGTGATTCTGGATGACGCGTAAAAGTTTGACTTGAGCGTGGAGTGGCATGTCGCCGATTTCGTCTAGGAATATGGCGCCGCCATTGGCGTCTTCGAAAAGGCCGATGCGTTCGTTTTGCGCCCCGGTAAATGCACCACGGGTGTGGCCGAACAGTTCGCTTTCAAAGAGAGTGTCGGGTATGGCGCTACAATTGACGGTGACGAATTTGTCGTAAACGCAGGCGATAGCACGGGCAATCAGGTCTTTGCCGACACCGGATTCGCCTTGGATGAGAACGGGACCTGTGTGTAGTATGGCGCGTTCCACGTTCTTGCGTAAGCCTTTCATGGCTTCGCTTTTGCCGACGAGGTGCGACATCCTTTCGCGGAAAATGCGCTTCGCATTGTAGATTTCCTTGAGTCTCGCAATCTTGCTCATCAGGTGTAGCCGGAGTGCTTCGACGGAAAGGATTGTGTCGTAGAGCTTGCCCGAAACGTTTGCGTTGCGCTCGGGGGTTTCGGCGTATGCGAGAATCATGGAGTCCGGGCTGTTTTCACGGAGTCTCGAAAGATATTCGACGTTTTTGTTGGCGAAAGAATCAAGATCCCAGATGACGATGGGCGCGAGCGTGGTACACAGTGCTTCTGCGATTTCGGGGGCGTTATCGCTTAATGGAGTGTGTACATCGACGGTGTTATCCACAGAAGAAAGGACGTCCAAGATGAACGAGGACGTTGCAGTTTCTTTTGTGAAAAAATCGATGGAGGGCATTTTAGTTAGAAGTAGGAAGTTAGAAGTAGGAAGTTTAGAATCGCGGCGTTGCCGCCTGATGACGACTGTCTACTTCCTACTGTCTACTGACTACTAAGTTATTTTCCTAGTTCCTTGCTGCGGTTGGTGCCGGCGACGACTGCCTTGATGAGCGTGCTGCGGAATGCTCCTTCTTCGAGGGCGTCGATGCCTGCGATGGTCGTGCCTGCCGGAGAGCAGACCATGGCGCAGAGGTCGCTTGGGCTCTTGCCGGACTGCTTGACGAGTTCGACGCTGCCTTCGATGGTGCCGAGGGCGAGCTTGAGGGCGACATCGCGGGTGAGGCCTGCTTTGACGCCACCGCGGGTGAGACCTTCGATGAATTCAAAGACGTATGCAGGGGCGCTGCCGGAGAGTCCGGTCACGGCGTCGATGAGGGATTCTGCGACGCGGCAGGTCACGCCGATGTTGCCAAAGATTTCTTCGGCGAGCTTGAGCGTTTCTTCGAAGACGCCGTCGGTGGCGAGGCCGACAGAGCCCTTGCCGACGGTTAGCGGCAAGTTCGGCATCACGCGGAGCACTTGGTTCTTTTCGCCGAGGACTTCGATGAGGCTCTTGCGGGCGACACCGGCCATGATGCTGATGAACGTCTTTTCGCTTTTGAGGGCGGATGCGGCGGCTTTCCATTCGGCGGCAACGAGCTTGAAAATCTGCGGCTTCACGCAGAGGAAGGTAACGCTTGCCTTTTCGATGCCTTCGGCAAAGCTCTTGACGCGGACGCAACCGAGAGCGCTCACGGCTTCGGCTGCCTTGTCGCTTGGGTCAAAGAAGAAAATGTTCTTGGCGTCTGTGCCTGCGTTCAAAAGACCGCGGAGGATGGCTCCGCCCATGTTACCAGTACCGGCAAAGAAAATCGTTGTGTTCATTTTAGTATCCTTTTTTAAGCTTTATGGATTGCTTCGGCGCTTCGCTTTTTGCAATGACGTAAGTTGTGAGCGCTTGTGCAATGACGTTACAATGGTAAACGTAAAAATTTTTTGTTTGTAGAAAGGAGATGCCCGCTCGGAGGCGGGCATGACAAGCCTATAAAAAGCTGACCCCAACATCCCGTCCCCATACGCGGATCATGACCACATAAGCACAAATGTGCTAAGTGGTCAAAGAGAATAAATCCGGGACAGGCTCAGGGCCGGGGTGACATGCTTAGACTTTCGGTTTGGAAAGGATGGCGAGGAGTTCTGCGTTCGTCTTGAGTTTACTCATGAGCTTGAGCAGGTTCTCCATGATGCCGGTTTCCGTCTCGTTTTGGCTACCGCGTCTGAAGTTCCAGGCGGCATTCTGTTCGAGGAGCGTAAGCAAGCGTTCTTCCTTGCGGGTGCCGGACTTAAACACGTCAATGGCAGGCCAAATGCGCTT
>JAFWRL010000182.1 GCA_017520105.1 Fibrobacter sp. | reverse complement strand
TTGCAAGTCTTGCGGAATTATCTTTACTCTATCTGAATCAGGTTTCACGGGTTCCACATACGGGTGCGCCGGATCATCCACAATAACTTTTATATCGACAGTGCTTTCACAGCCGACGGAATTCACGTAAGTTCCCGTATAAACGCCGCTGCTCTGCCATTGCAAATTCTTGAAACGGACTTCGCGGCCCAAGTAATAGAAATCGTTCGGGCCACTCCATGTCCAGCAGCCACCATCGTAGGGGTGCGGGCCGATTACGAGCGAATCGCCGGGATTTACTTTGACTTCGGTCGTTTCGTTCCAGCCGCCATTGTGAACCTTGACGTAAGGAATAATCGAGCTCGGAGTGCAAACGCCGCCTTCAGCGCCGTCGATGACCATTGTTGTTACGGTGTTGGATTTAGCAGTCATGGATAGCGATTTGTTTGCAACCGCAATATCGGACTGCGACGTAAGACTGCCGGGAAGTTCAAAACGCACAACCTTTGCGCTAGTCCCGATTTTATCGAACTTCGTCAAATCAAAATTATACTTCACATCACTGGAACCGCTGTTACGCACCACAATGACGAGCGCCCCGTCAGGCCGCAAGGCGGCAACGGTGTTGCCATTGTCGCTGTCGATGATGCGCGAACCCGGACGGATGTAACGGCTGAACGCAGCATGCATGTAGTAGCGCGGCATATAGGAGAAGGTCTGTTTTTTATGGTCTGCTTTAATAGAACGCCAATTCTCGGCGGGGTCCGCAATCTGCCAATCCACCCAAGCCTCAGCCTTCATGTCTCGCAAGTCCTGGATAATCACATTGGCCATCCACAAGGCGATATGCTCGTCACCGCTCTTGCTCAACGGACCTGTTTCGGACTGCCAAAGACGCTTGTTCAAGCCAAAAGCCCTGTTGTAAAGTTGCTTGCGGTAGCTTCCGTCAGAATAGCTGTGCGTGTTCACCTGGCCCAAGTACGAAAGCGCCTCGGAGGTGTAGTTGCCCAGCTGGTCATGCGCCTGCTTGATAGAAGTCTCATCAGCCGCACTCACGGACGTTTCCGGGAAGAGCCCCTTCTTCTTGAGAGCCTTGCCCAGTTCCACAATCATCTTGGACTGGTTGTTCTTGAATCCGCAGCCCTCCTGGCCACCATTCGATTTCCACCAGCCGGCGCTCGGTTCATTGAACGGTTCAACCGTACGGAACGTGAGCCCCCATTCCGTCTTGAAGTGGAGCGCCACCTCGGAAAGATAATCCGCAAAGTCGTCAAAATAATCTTCTTTCAAGTTGTCAGAACCGTCGTTACTGCCCGAGACGCAGCCGCTCTTGGTCATCCACCACGGAGGGGAATTACTGAACGCCTCGAAGATTGGGTCCTTGACAACCTTATTGAGCCGAAGGGCCACGCCACGTTGAGCAGGGTCTGCGGTCCAGTCAAAATTGCCTTTTTCCGTCGGCTTGTAACCCGGCACCTTGCCGCCGCCATCCCCCTTCGTGAGGTGATTGTGACCTGGCTGGTCTCCGCCGCCAATGTTGTAACGGAATATATTGTAGCCAAGGCCCGTATCAGGGTCGGCAAGCGCCCCCAGGAACTGGTCGCGATTGGTTTCGTTCCAGGCCCCGACGAGTTCGGCCCACCAGCAAAGGCTTGTTCCCCAGCCTTCGAATAGCTGGTATTTCTTGCCCGGATCCACGACGACTTTTGTCTGTGCATGGGCGGCACCACATGCCAGGCCTGCCGCAATCATCCAAATCAGTTTACTCTTCAATTTCTCAACCCCTTTTTTGGTGCATCATACAGCATGGCACCTTACTTATTAAAAATCAATTATTTTAAGAAAAAAAGATACATTGCCATGAAAAAATATGGATTAATTGTCTTTTCAGACGAAAAAAGTCCGCTCTATGGCGGGCTTAGTTTTTTTTAATGTTTTAAAATTTGTCAAACCATTTTTATAAACGGGAAAATTATCATTTCTTTGATTTTTTCTTAGTACCGCGTGATTTACGGCCATACGCATTATAACCATAGCCGTAGCCATAACCATAACCGTTTCTATGTTCGCAATGGTTAAAGATAAAGGCTTTAGGCTTATCGGTATAGCGATTCATGTTTTGCAAAGCTTCCTTAATCGCCTCCATAGAGTGTACTCCATAATGCAAAACAATAAGGCTAAGATCGACTAACGGTGCAATCATGTAGGCATCAGCAAGAAGGCTAATCGGCGGCGTATCGATAATAATCTTATCGTACTGCGGACGCAATTCTTCAAGAAGATTTTTGAACATATCGCCACGCAAAAGTTCAAATGCAGCCATATTAAACGAACCGGACTCAAGAATATCGAAATCCTTAATACCGCTACCCCTATAAACGACATCATCGAAAGTTCTTCTTCCCATAAGGACGTCGGTAAGGCCTTCATGCGTATAGCGACATACCGCTTTACGCATATCAGCATCGATATAAAGAACCTTTTTGCCAACAAGTCCAAATGATGCAGCAAGGTTTAGCGACACAAAACTCTTACCGACATGAGGAATCAATCCGGCAACCATGATGACCTGATGTTCCTTGTTAACACTAAAGGAGAAATCGACGGCAGTAAGAACAGAGCGAATGGACTCACTAATCGTATCATCAGGATACTTCTGGACAAAAATCTGCCCTTTGTTACGGATTTTGTTAGGATGTTCAGGAATCCTCGCAAGGACACTCGTATTTGTTTCGCGTTCGATTTGAGTCACACTACGGACTCCATTACGCATCATGCGAAGGAGGAATACAAAGAGCACGCCAAGCATCAACGAGGCCGCCACAGAGCAGACAAAAATGTTAAACTTTTTTGGCTTACTCGGCAAAGGAGCAGCTCGGGCAAAGTCAACAATGCGCACGTTCCCCACTTCACCGGCACGTACAATACGCAATTGCTGGACTCTGTTCAACATGCTCGTATAAATTTCGTTGTTAACAGCGGCATCTTCCTTCAATCGCAAGACTTCCTGCTGAGTCAAAGGCATCTTTTCTGCATTTTTCTTCAACTTTGCAAGTTCTGCTTTCAACTTATTCTGTTGCTTGATAATTGTCTGGACATTCGGATGTTCTTCCTTGAACAAACGGGTTGCCTGCTGACGTTGCTGTTCCAACTGCAACAGTTGACTTTGCAATTGAGATTCTTTTTGCAAATGAGCTTGAGTTTCACCGGTCAAGTCAACAGAACCAATACTATAACGATAATCCGCCAAAACCTTTTCGGCACTGTCCAGTTTTGCCTTGACACCCGGCAACTGCTTTTCCAAGAATTCAAGGGTCTTTTCAGCTTCAGCACTTCGCATTTCGACATTTTGGCGCAAGTAAGTCTTGGCAATGGTGTTCAAAATAGAGGCCGCCCTATCGGGATAACGATGGCTGAAACTAGCTTCGATAATTCCAGTCTGTTTACCCTTTTCCGAAATTCTCAGGCCCATTTTCAAAGCCGAAATCGCCCCCAGCTCGTTCGACTGAGAAAGGACGAACATCTGTCCAGGCAAAGCAAACATTTGGGAAACACGGATATTTAATGTATCGCCAGCATAGCTTGCACGGTTCATATCACCGACTTTACCGGTTAAAAGTACCTGATCATCCTGAGTGAGAACTTCATAAGTTTCAGGAGAAGTGACTCTAGCTCTCCATGTTTCCATTTGTGCCGTAATAGGGATGTAGAGGGAATCCAAATCCATACGCCCTTCTTTATGCGTAAAGCGATCAACAGCACCAATGGGAGTTGCATTAAAACATAAACGTTCTGCTTCCACAACATAGCTTAGAACCATGCGGCTCCTAATGAGTTCTATTTCAGCATCGGCCGGACTTGCCACGTCAAGGAGAGCGCCCATATCACCAATGGCTCGACCCGACTTGCCACCTTTAGCATCGACTTGCAATAATATATCGCTCGTAAATTGCGGACGAATCCAGTTGGCTATGGAAAAACCGACTAAAGCGCCCACTATAAGGAATAAGAACAATATCCATTTCTTATCCCAAAGAATTTGAAGAGCTTCAAGCAATGTTATGGTATTGTTATCCTGAGGAATTTGGATTGTAGCCTGACTTATAACTTGTTTTTCTTCTTTTTCAGTCATATGCTGTCCTAGCAATTATTATTGCAACAATAATAAAATATTTCAACACTTTTGTCATTTAAAAAAAAACAATCTATGCAAAAAAAAGAAGGAATCCATAATGTTTTTTTGACAATATGGATTCCAATCTTTTCTTTTTACAGGATTGAACCAATCAAGTCCTTATATTCATCATTTGAAAAAAATCAGCAATTTCAATAATGATGAATTAAGGAACATAAACTGGATTTTTACGTGTTACTTCGAGAACGGAACGAGTTCCACGCGACGGTTCTGGGCTCTGCCTTCCTTGTCGTCATTGTCGGCAATCGGCTTGGAGCTACCGAAACCAACAGCACGCAGACGAGCACTATCAACACCGCGTTTCTTGAGGTAGTTCACGACAGACTGAGCACGCTTTTCGGAGAGCTTCTGGTTCTTCTTGTCAGAACCAACATTGTCTGTATGACCCTGCACTTCGAGGTTGGCTTCAGGAATCTTGTTCATGAGGTCTGCAATATCATCGAGAGTGCCGTAGCTGCTCTTGGTGAGCTTAGAAGAACCAGTCTTGAACTTGATACCCTTCTTGAGCTGATCGAGGTCTTCCTTCTTGTTGAGCGGGCAACCCTTTTCATCAACACGGACACCCGGGAGTGTATTCGGGCACTTGTCGAGAATGTCAGGTACGCCGTCCTTGTCGAAGTCAGGCAAGCAACCGAGAGAGTCAACAGAATGACCAGCCGGAGTACCCGGGCACTTATCCAAGTAGTCAGCGATGCCGTCCTTGTCGGAATCGAGCGTGCAACCATCAGCACCGACGATCACGCCAGCCGGAGTATTCGGGCACTTGTCGAGGAAGTCCGGAACACCGTCCTTATCGAAGTCGAGCGGGCAACCAGCGGCATCAACAGGAACGCCAACCGGAGTATTCGGGCACTTGTCAAGAGGATCGTTCACGCCGTCCTTGTCGAAGTCGAGCATGCAACCGAGAGAGTCAACCGTAATACCGGTCGGAGTATTCGGGCACTTGTCGTTGAGGTCCGGAATGCCATCCTTGTCGCTGTCGATGCGGGCAAGAGAATCGTTGTAGGCCTTTTCACGAGCGAGTCTTTCGAGTTCGTCGAGCGGGCAACCTTCTTCGTTGACCTTGGCACCCTTCGGCGTATGAGCGCACTTGTCGAGTTCGTCAATGACGCCATCGCCATCGGCATCCTTCGGCTTCGGCTTGGCATCAAAGGCAATGCTCAACATGGCTGCACCGGAGAGAAGCGGAACCGGCGTGTAACCATAAGTGGCACTCGTACCATGTTCACCATAGTAAAGGATTGTATAATCCTTGCCATCCTTGATGTCTTCATCATGATCGAAGCCCGTCTTGAAGAGACGAGTTGCAATTTCGAGACCGATGGCGAATTCAACGCGATACGGCAGATGGAAGCGGAAACCCGGAGTGATGAGCATCGGGTCATGCATCGGACCGAATTTGTAACGGCCCTTGCTCTGCAGGCGCATTTCACCAGAGAACTCCAAGAACGGAGTCATCCAGGAGAGAGCGTCCCAGTCAACACCCGTGCTATAGACGAGGGTGTTAGCCTGGTTCGCGTTATTCGGGAAGACATAGCTTGCAGCCAAGTTCCATGTAATCGGCGCACCAATCTTCGCGAAGTCGAAGGTAGCGA
>JAFWRL010000181.1 GCA_017520105.1 Fibrobacter sp. | reverse complement strand
TAGAAGGCGTCTTTTTTATCCAGCGGGTCTTTCCAGTGCCAAGTGAATGCTGGGATGCCTCCCGCTTTCCAGAGGCCTTTCGCGATTGAAATAGCCTTGTCCGTGTATTCCTTGTTCCAGCTTTCGTTTGCTTTCGGACCGCTTGCAAACAAGAAATCTAAACCGACAAGAGCCGGGTACTTTCCTGTGCGCGTGTAGGTGTATTTCACGTCGTCGTGCGTCTTGAAGTCGGCTCCCATGGTGTAACCGCTCATGTCGCCGGTCATCATACCGCTAATCGTTTTTTTGCCAAAGTTTTCTCGCAAAAAACTGTAGAGTTTGACGGCACTTTCGGTGGCATTTGGGGTAACTGGCGTTGCGGAGATTTTGAAAGGCGATGACAGGTAAGGTTCGATATCGATATAGTCAACGCTAATCCAGCCCCAGTATTTCTCAATAGAGATTGTGTTTGTCCCAGCTTTAAGTGTTGCGACAGTCGTGACATCCGCCCACGAAGTGGTGGCGTTAAAGTCGATGGTGCCTGCGGTTGCACCGTTTACTTTCAAATAGTTCGCTTTGAAATCCCCGGCTTTGTAATGGATGGTTACTTGGTACTTGCCCGCACTTTCTGCGGTGATTCCATTAAAAGAAATATTTCCTTCTTGCAAGTCAGCATAACCCGTTCCCGAAACTCCGGATGCGTTGACATTTTTTGCTCCTCCGGAAAGAGTTGCTGATTCGGCTTCGTACTTAGTAGCAAACACCATACTCGAAAGAGCAAGGACCAAAACAAAGATGCTTTTTCTATAAATCATAAGGGTTCCTCCATTTCACGAAATTATATTCCCCAAGTATATTTATCAATTATTTTTTTCGAATGGTGTGGACGAAAATGTCCACGAATAACGCTCAAACCAGAGGAATCTGGCTAAAACATATCCCAATTACGGCTGATATTTTAATGCCGTTGGCAAAGCGATTTTTACAGTACCCGATAGTGCTGGAGGTTTCACATCCGCATTACATTGAACTGTATCGATTACAGTGCGCTGTCGAGAGCCATCATGAGCGTGAATCCGACGGCGAATAAAATTGTTCCTGCATCGAAATGGTCGCCTTCGCTCACTTCGGGGAGCATTTCTTCGACGACAACGTAAATCATTGCGCCTGCGGCAAACGAGAGCAGATACGGCATGAATGGCGAAAGAATTTCGGCGGCGATTAAGGTAATCAAGGCACCGATGGGTTCGACGGCTCCGGAGAGCGCTCCGAGCGCAAATGCTTTTTTGCGCGTTGTTCCTTCGGCTTTTAACGGGAGCGAAACGACGGCTCCTTCGGGAAAGTTTTGTATCGCGATACCGATGGAAAGTGCGAATGCGGCCGAGAGCGTGATGGCGACGTTTCCGGAAAGCCAACCTGCAAAGACGATGCCAACGGCCATGCCTTCGGGCAAGTTGTGGAGCGTCACGGCGAGCGTGAGCATCGTGGTGCGTTTGAGTTTTGCTCTCGGGCCTTCGGGCGTTTTGCTGCCCAAATGTAAATGTGGCGTGATTTTATCCAAAATGAATAGAAATAAAATACCTGCCCAGAATCCGACTGCGGCGGGTGCAAATGATAATTTGCCTAAATCTTCACTCGCCTCGATTGCAGGGAGAAGCAAGCTCCAGACGGATGCCGCTACCATGACGCCAGCTGCAAATGCCAAAAGTCCGCGTTTTAAATTTTGCTTCATCTGGCCGCGGACAAAGAAAACACATGCGGCACCGAGAACTGTCCCTAAAAACGGAATGGCGAGACCTTGGACGATGGGTAAAAAGGATTGATTCATGCGAAAAAGATAGTATTAAAATGTGACGAATGTTTGACTTTATGCGTTTTGCGTCGGAATGGATCTGTTGCAAATTTTTAAAACTTGCTGGAGTTTTGAAAGTCTAATTGGAGTAGTGAAAATTTGTACGATTTTTTATCGTATTCGTATGAATAATGCAAAGACTATCCTTATTGCGGTTTCAACCGTATTTCTTTTTACAACATCTGCAAATGCATGCCTTGCCGCCTGCAAGGAAAAGAAGCGCGACGAGGCGTACAGTAAGCCTCTCACGGCAACTACGCTACAGACTATTATTGATAAGGCTTTGCCGCAGAAGTCGGTGGACCCGGAACTTGGCGAACCGTATCAGGTGTACCCGATTGACGTAAAGCCGTATGACAAGGATTTTCATGCAACGTTGATTGAGTATCCTTACGGAAGTTCTCCGCGTGCGGTGGCGCATGAACCGAATCCGCGTGGGATTATTTTATACGTGCATGGCTACAATGACTATTTCTTCCAGGAAGAACTTGCGGAAAAATCGGATTCTGCAGGTTTTGCGTTCTTTGCGATAGACTTGCATTACAATGGTCGTTCGTATCGTGACGGCGAGCCGCGTTCTGATATGCGAAGCGTTAAGGAATACTATGCGGAATTGGATGCAGCTATTGCGCTTAGCAAGAGTATTGCTGCGAAAGGCTCGGGTGCGAAACTCCCATTCGTCATTCTCGGGCATTCGCAGGGTGGGCTGATTACGCCGAATTACCTGAATGAACGCAATAGCGAAGATTTTGCGGCTCTCGTTTTGAATAGCCCGTTCCTAGATTATAAAAATAGCTGGTTTGTCCGTAATGTGGCTTTCCCTGTGTTCTCGGACATTGCGCTGTTGTTGCCCGATGTCCCTGCCCCGAAACAGGAAGCCCCTAAGTACAACATATCTCTTTTGAAAAGCGAAAAGGGGGAGTGGGAACTCAATCGCGAATTGAAAAGCGATGAATGGCCACAACAGTATTTTGGATATCTCCGTGCGACAACTCGCGGCATCAAGTGGATTCATGCGGGGATGCAGATTAAAGCTCCTGTCCTTATGATGCGTAGCGGCTGTACGGTGAACACTGTTAAGTGGGATGACGACTACATGCGTTGCGACTGCATGCTCGATGTGAATCTCCTTGAAAAATGGGCGCCGAAATTGGGACCGGATGTCACGACCGTAACGATTGAGGATGGCATGCACGACTTGTTCCTCTCTCGCAAGGATGTTCGCGATAACGCATACCGCACGATGTTTGAATTTTTGAATGGTGCCGTTCTGCGGAAACAGATTGTCGTTGCCTGGAATTATTAATAGGGCACCTCTAAAAATTACCCCAAAGCTGCCATTTACAAACAAACTAACATTTACTATATTTAGCCTCGTAACAAAACGAGGCTTTTTATATGGACCAGCTCAGCTTTTTCGACCTGAACGACAGACTTGAACAGATAT
>JAFWRL010000180.1 GCA_017520105.1 Fibrobacter sp. | reverse complement strand
GTGGAGTATTATATCGCGGATGACTGGTTCTCTAAGCCTGCCGCAGAAAATCTTGGAACCAAGATAGACGAATACGAACTGGATGGCGATACGTACGAATTGTGGCAGGAACGTCGCAATACCCAACCTACGATTCGGGGCGATATGTCGTTCTTGCAGGTGGTCAGTGTCCGCAAAAATGCTCGCCAGTGCGGTCACATCGATATCACGGCTCACTTTAAAAAGTGGGAAGAACTTGGTGTGAAATTGGGCGTGCTGAACGAAATGAAAATGCTCGTGGAAGTGGGCGGTGAATCTACTGGAAAAATTGATTTTACTTATTTCAGTATAAACGAAACTTCTCCCAGCAATCTTGGGGGGACGACGGCTTTGCAAGTTCCTGCTCCGTCTTTGTATAAATCCGGTGCTTCGCAGGTGTTCGATGTGCAGGGGCGTTATCTAGGTTCTGTCGAAGTGAAACCAGGTGTATCGCTCAAAGAAACTGTTGCAAATAAAGTCCAACGGCCCGGAAAGTACTTGCTCAAGCAGGGTGGATCCGTCAGGATTGTGTCAAATCCCTAGTTCTTTTACCCAATCTACATTAGGCGAAACGGTAAGCGTCTTTAGCCCGCAGGCGGCGGCAGCGGCTGTGTTCACGGCGCTGTCGTCAAGGAAAATTGTTTCGGCGGGGGAGGCTCCGAGTTCGCGAATGGCAGTGTTGAAAATTTCGGAATCGGGCTTTTGCAAATGAAGTTCCTGACTCAAGAAAATCTTGTCGAAGAAATCCTCGAGGCGGTTGCCGTTTGCGTTGAACCAGTTCTTGCAACAGCATTCCCAATGCAGTTCGTTCGTGTTGCTCAATAGCGAAACCGTCGCGACTCCCTCGGCCTTCCGCAGACGGCGAAGCGCTTCCAGCTTGCGGCTCGGTACATCTAGGCAAATGGAATTCCATGCGTCCTCGATATCGCGTGGCGTTGTCGGAGTTTCGGCGCATCTTGCGGAAAAATCTGCGTCGCATCTTGCGTTAGAGTTTGCGGCGCTCTTGTTTACATTGCATTTCTCGGCAACTTGCTGGCAGAACTCTTTGCTTGTCACAAAACCCAGCTGGTAATCTTCCATCAGCTTGTAAACAGAACCGCCCTGCTCAAGTTCTGCGTGTGGCAAGCCGAGTGCGGCAAATCGTTCGTAGGCGTTTTGCATGCGGATATCCAGAAGGACTCCGCCTAAATCGAAGATGTAATTCTTGAGCATGGCGCAAAGATAGAAAAATGATGTTTTTGTTCTAGGTAGCGCTTGTTTTGATTTCGTTGGGTTTTCCAAGCGGCTTAGAACTTAATTCCAATTGCGTAATCGTTGCGGCGACGGTCGAGACGCCGCCGATGAACGCGGCGATAAACGCTCCGCAGAACAGGTAGAACGGCAACGAATAAACGGCTCCGATTGCAAATGTGATGTATTTAAGTTTGTGGATTTCGTTGCGGCTTTCTTTTGGGGACATGCGCCAGCGTTCGTAGGTGTAGTCCATGAACCCGCAACCGAAATAGTAGGCGTTGATGATGAAAATCAAGATGAGCGAGATGACGCTCCCGACAACGGGGATAAAGTTGAACAGCAGGCAAAGTACAATGAGTGAAAGCTGTTTTATCGTGTTTCTGATGGCGATGCGGATGGCTCTCCAAACGTCTTTTAACGTTTGCTTCAAGTCGAACGGAAATTCTTTTCCTGTAAGAATCGTTTCTGTCTTTTCGGAAAGGAGCGTATAAATAGGCGACATCAAAATGATGACGATGGTTCCGCCGATGAAAATGAACAGGGCAAAGAAAATAATCGGGAGGATGATTTTGATGCCAATCATCGCTGCGCGAATCCAGCCGTTTACATTTTCGACGCTTTGCTCGATGGTGCTGTTAATCCAGTCGCCTACACCGATACCCGAAAATATGAGAGCCGTAACGACAACGATGTTCAGAATGACTGGCAACAGCAAGTACCTGACGAGATGATTCGTCCAGATTAAACGAATGGCTTTGAGGTACGCCTTGAGACCCGTTTTGATTAGACTTATGTTCGATGTGTTCATTTTAAATGCTTTTCGATTGAAATCCTGGGGGATAATATAAAAAAGATGGCGTTTCTGTAACTTGTTGACTTGCTTGGAGTTAGTTGCGTTTCTGTTTTTTCGTGTCAATGTTTTTTTCGCGTGACGGGTTTAACTGTCAAAAATTTGACACTTTCTTTTGCTATATTCAACAGACCCCCGAGCGGGGTGTCTGGCAGCGGTTGTTGCCGGGCTTGTGTCACCGAGGGCCGTGCGGGCTGTGCTATCCAATGAGGGGTGTATGGCTCGGTGGACCCCAAATCCGGAAACGGAATCTACAAGTAGGAATCTCAAATGGATTTTTCTGCGATTATTGCCGAAGAGCTGAATCTTGAAGTGTGGCGCGTATCTAAGGCGCTCGAACTTATGGACCAGGGGGGCACGATCCCCTTTATCGCCCGTTACCGCAAGGACCAGACGGGAACATTGAACGAAATTGAACTCCGCGACATCAGCCACCGTCGCGACTACCTCCAAGAGCTCGTCGATCGCAAGGAAACGATTCTCAAGAGCATCGAGGAACAGGGCAAGCTCACGCCGGAACTCAAGGCTCAGATCGAAGCTTGCAAGGACAAGACTCTTCTCGAAGATATTTACGCTCCGTTCAAGCCGAAGAAGCGTACTCGCGCAACGATTGCAAAGGAACTTGGTCTGGAACCGCTCGCCCGCCTGATGTGGGCGCAGGAAAATACCGGAAACACGGCAGAAGAAATCGCCCGCATTTATTTGTCCGAAGAAAAGGGTCTCGCCGACCCGCGTGCAGCCCTCAAGGGTGCCGCAGACATCCTCGCTGAAGAAGTTGCAGACAACGCAGAATTCCGCCAGTACCTCCGCAACAAGGTCGAAAAGACCGGCGTCATGGTTTCCAAGGTCAAGAAGGATTTCGAAAAGCAAGAAACGAAGTTCAAGGACTACTACGACTTCAGCGAACCGGTCGGCAAGATTCCGAGCCACCGCATGCTCGCACTCCGCCGTGGCGAAAAGGAAAAGGTACTCCGCCTCTCTATCGAAGTGCCGAACGAAGAAATGATTGGTTATCTGCAAAATCAGGTCATCAAGGGTGATTCTGTCTGGAAGCCGTATCTCGAAGACATGTGCAAGGACGCTTGGGAACGTTTGCTCCAGCCGAGCATGGAAAGCGAAGTGCGCCTCCTCCTCAAGGACGCCGCCGAAGAAGAAGCTTTCAAGGTGTTCAGTAAAAATCTCCAGGACGTTTTGCTCGCCGCTCCGGCTGGCCACAAGGCTGTGCTCGCGCTCGACCCAGGTTTCCGCACGGGCTGCAAGGTCGCTGTGCTCGACAAGAACGGCAAGTTCCTCGACCACGGCATCATCAAGCCGCATGAACCGTGGAACGACAAGGCTGGTGCAGCAGTTTATCTGATGAGCCTCATCGACAAGTATCAGATTGACCTCATCGCTATCGGTAACGGTACGGCTAGCCGCGAAACGGACGCTTTCTGTGGCGAAATGGCTCTCAAGTTCAAGGGCAAGGTTCCACCGCGCGTTATCGTTTCCGAAGCCGGTGCATCTGTCTATAGCGCAAGCATGATTGCTATCGCCGAATTCCCGAAGGAAGACGTTACTACACGTGGCGCCATTTCCATTGGTCGCCGCTTGCAGGACCCGCTTGCAGAACTTGTGAAGGTCGATCCTCAGTCTATTGGCGTGGGCCAGTACCAGCACGACGTGAACCAGCGCGAACTCAAGAAGCGCTTGGACGAAGTCGTGGAAAGCTGCGTGAACATGGTCGGTGTCGATGTGAACAGCGCTTCTGCTCCGCTCCTCTCTCATGTGGCTGGCCTCAGCAACACGCTCTCCGAAGCGATTGTGAAGTACCGCGAAGAAAACGGTGCCTACGCAAGCCGTGAAGACTTGAAGAAGGTCAAGGGCTTCGGTCCGAAGGCATTCGAACAGTCGGCAGGCTTTATGCGTATTCCGGGTGCCGAAAACCCGCTCGACGATTCCGCCGTGCATCCCGAAAATTACGCCCTCGTCGAAAAGATGGCCGAAAAGGTCGGCGTGCCGGTCAAGGAAATGGTTGGCAATGCCGAAGCCGTGAAGGGCATCAAGCTCGACGAATTCCTCTCCGACGAAGTCGGTCGTGCTACTTTGGAAGATATCCTCAAGGAACTCCAGAAGCCGAGCCGCGACCCGCGTAAGGAATTCCGTTATGCGAAATTCGATGACCGCATCAAGACCATCAATGACCTCGTGACGGGCAGCTGGATGGAAGGCGTTGTGACCAACGTCGCTAACTTCGGTGCGTTTGTCGATATCGGTGTGCATCAGGATGGCCTCGTTCACATTTCTGAAATCAGCGACAAGTATGTGACGGACGCCAAGGACGTGCTTACGGTCGGTGACGTGGTGAAGGTTCGCGTGGTTGCTGTCGATGCAAACCAGAAGCGCATCAGCCTTTCCATGAAGCAGGAACAGACCGACGGTGTCGCCGGTGCTGGTGCTAATGGTCCTCGCGGTCAGCGCGTGGGTGGCCCGCGTGGCAACTTTGGTGGTCGCCGTGATGACCGTGGTGGTCGTCCGCAGGGTGGCATCCAGGGCCATGCGACTATTGCCGATCTCAAGAACAAGATTGCAGGGAAGGAACGCCCCGGCATGCAGCCGCAGAAAAAGCCGAATCCGGCCCAACCGCAAAAACTCAACTCCCTCCTCAAGAACCTGAAAAAAGGCTTCTAAAGATGTCATCCCGGCCTTGTGCCGGGATCGGTTGTACAGAGCTGTTCATGTGGCAATGTCATCCCGGTCTTGTGCCGGAATCGGTTGTAAAATCTGCCCCGTAACGGTGTACAGAGTGACAATAAAAAGAGGCGAAGCACTTGTGTGCATCGCCTCTTTTACAATCACGAGATACTCGAAGTTGTTGAGTAACCTTTACGCATTATTGACGCCTTCGGCGTCTATGCTTCGGCTCGGATATAGCCAAATGCAAGCATTTGGCTGCATCGCTCGCCTTACGCATTACTCGTACTTGATCACGCCGGCCGGGCAGCTGTCAGCAGCGTCCTTGATTTCGCTTTCGTAAGCAGAGAAATCAACGCCTTCCTTTACCTGCATCTTTTCCGGAACGGAGAAGACTGCATCGCAAGTAGCTTCGCAAGCGCCGCAGGAGACGCATTCGTCGCTAGATTCATCGAGCCAAACTTTTGTAATTGCCATAAAATACCTCTTATTTTGGTTAGGTTTTCCCAAAAGATATAAAAAAATTACGCTTGAAGAGTGAAAAAGTGAAAGAAAAGAGGGATTGTTTGTATTTTTTACCCAAATGCGAAAGTTTGTTTG
>JAFWRL010000179.1 GCA_017520105.1 Fibrobacter sp. | reverse complement strand
TTGGAGAGACGGTCCATCATGTTCGTGATGCCACCATGCTTGAGGGCTTCGGAAATCGTTTCCCAGCCGTACTGGAGGAGCTTCACAGCGTAAGCCTTGTCGATACCGAATTCCTTCACCATCTTGTCGTAGCAAAGAATAGTACCGGTCTGGAGCATACCGCAAAGGATGGTCTGTTCGCCCATAAGGTCAGACTTCACTTCGGCGACGAAAGAGCTTTCGAGAACGCCCGGACGGTCAGCGTGGAGACCAGCGGCGTAAGCCTTGGCATAGTCCCAGCCCTTGCCTTCAGGGTCGTTTTCCGGGTGGACAGCGATAAGGCACGGCATGCCGAAACCACGGAGGTATTCAGAACGAACTTCGGAACCCGGTCCCTTCGGAGCGACCATGATCACAGTGATGTCCTTGCGGATTTCCTGGCCTTCTTCGACGATGTTGAAGCCATGGCTGTAAGAGAGAGCTGCGCCCTTCTTCATGAGCTTCATGATAGCCGGGATCACGTTGTGGTGCTGCTTATCCGGTGTGAGGTTGCAAACGAGGTCTGCATCCGGAATCATTTCTTCATAAGTACCGACCTTGAAGCCGTTTTCAGTAGCGTTCTTCCAGGACTGACGCTTCTGTTCGATGGCTTCCTTGCGGAGCGTGTAGGAAACATCCAAACCGCTATCGCGAAGGTCGAGACCCTGATGGAGACCCTGAGCACCGCAACCGACGAACACGATCTTCTTACCCTTGAGGGCTTCAACACCACGGCTGAATTCAGAATGTTCCATGAAACGGCAATGGCCAATTTCTTCGAGTTGGCGACGCATAGGGATTGAGTTGAAATAATTCATTTTTTTGAACCTCTGTTAAATAAAATTGTTCCGAGGTAGAATATAGTAAAGTAGTGGTTAGTGGTTAGGAATTGCACAAGAAAAGTGCAAAAAACGTCATTCTGAGTGAAGTGCGAAGCACGAAACGAAGAATCCAGTCCCGAATTACACAAAAGGGGGACGCCTCCCCCTGTTTTCGGCCCCGACTCAGCCTGCTCCGCACGCGAACAGGGCACCACCTAAAGGTGGCCATGTTCACTAAGGCCTAAAGGCCAAGTGACCAAAGGTCGCCTTCGGCTGCGAATTGTTCGCTTAGCGGCCAGGCTTTCGCCGCGTCTTCCATCACCCCCTCTGCGGGCGCTCGCCGCCCCGCAACGCCCCGGCTAGTCCTTTACACAACGAACCGAAGTTCCCACATCCTTGCGAGTTGGAAAATCTATGTACGCCTCATCTTCGTAGTTTTTCACACACGCATTATACGCCCAGTCGTCAGTATAATCGGCCTCAGTAGAGCTCCAGAATTCCGCAAAGTGGCTATCACCCTGGAAACCATCACTCTCCAGCACACCGACAGGCAAAGCACAGAACCCGAACTCATCCGTGCCATTCCCGTTGAAAAAATAGTTACTCAAATTGATAACAAACCAGCCACTCTGCGACTTGAGAGCCTTGCCCGCAGTAAATTGATATTGACCGCCCACCGACAAAAACAGGGTATCCCACTCCGCTTGAGTTGGCAGGTGCCAATCCGGCGGGCAAACGCCCTGCACCTTTGCAGGCAGGTTACATTTCCTGCCATAACCGCACACCTGCGGGGCGTTCGCATCGTTCGCTAACTTCACCGAATCGATGGCAGCAGCCCAAGTGTATAGGCGACCCGCCACGTCGCATTTCTTAGGATCATTATCGAAGCACCACGACCAATCATATTTATCCTCACCCGAACCACCCTGACCAGGATCAAAATCAAGGTTCTCCGCCATCCAGATCTGGTCGCCAATTTTTACTGTCCTATAAACCTTGCCATCACGTTCATCGGTCATAGTGCCGTAATTAATATTCGGATTCAAGTAAGCCTCTTTCGGTAAACTCCAATCAAAGCCATTCAAAGAGCTTGAAGACAACTCACTTACACTGCTAGAACTTGATTCAGTTTCACTAGAGCTAGACCGCACATTAGTAGAGCTGCTGCTGGACGACTGCGAATCCCCAACAGAAGACGATGATTCCGACTTTAGCGAACTCGACGAAGTGTCTTTCACACCACTGCTGCTAGACTTTTTGTCACTCTGGAGGTTCGAAGAGCTGACAGGGCCCACAGAACTGCTAGAATTAGACTGTTTCGCCTTTTCACTGCTAGATGAAGTCACTTCGGCTGGCTCAGTGACCTTGCCACTACTCGAAGAAGACGATTCAACAGCCGGTTCATCGTTTTGCCCTGCAGATGCCGACGAACTGTCGTCGCACCCGACAAAGGCAAACGCCATAATAAGCATGGATCCTATAGCCACGCTCCAGGATGACAGATCAAGAAACTTCTCCATAAACGCTTCCAAACAATGTTTTTCTAAAGAAAATGTAATTTATTTTCACCCCCAAAAAGCAAAACAAGGCCAAAGCTTCAACACAATAGCCGCCCGCACATCACGGACGGCCAAATTGTTGGCCAAAAAACTATGCCACGGTCTTCAGCAATTCCTTGCCGATACGGCGCAGTTCCTCGTCAATGAGCTTCTTTCTTGCCGAAGAAGGCTTCTTCGTTCCGTTTACGTATGCGGCGAACAGGGGCTGAGGGATTCCCAATCGGCGGGCAAACGCCGAGGCGTTTAGTTCGGGAAACAACCAGAATACACGGCCAATGGGATTTGTCTTTTTCGGCGAAAAGAATCCCGAAAGTTCCAGGCCCTCGTCCAGATCGTCAAACCACACGCCATCGCAATCAACGCGGCAGTTCTCCAACTGCTTTCGCGTAGCCTTCCGCAGCGGTTCGTAATCGCGGATGAGTTCACGCCCGATTTGGCCGTCTTTCAGCTCAACACAAACGGCATCCTTTTCGACCCAAAGCCTTTTTACGTCTTTTTCCGTTATCTCGTTCATAATTAACCCAGTCCAAAAGTTTCGAACCATTTTCTCACGATAAGTTCGCTGTTTTCAGTCGCTAATTCCTTTGCTTTTGCCATATCCGCATTTGATAACTTTCCAAATACCGGTACGGCACATCCATTGACAATTTCAAATTTGGCAATTTTCCCCTGTTTTCTCACATGTACATGCACTGGTTCATGCTCGTTCATATAAAAGAAAAAAGAGAATCCATCTTTTTCAAATATCTTCGGCATAATCAATATAGGTTATTATTTAATAACTGTCAATAGGTTAAATATTTTTATTGCCATACTCCTTCAAGCATGCTTTAAATATGAGCGTTACCAATTCAGAAACCGTAATTTCCCGCTTTTTCGCTTCAGCCTCAAGTTTTTCGACAACCCACACAGGCATTTCCCAAACACAATCAACAAAGCCATCACCAGTTGGTGTTTCGGATATAACCCTAAACGGGAAATCCTCTTTGCATTTTTCGATGTTGTTATCCATACAGCCTCCGTTTTATGGTCGCAATTTGCGACGCCGCTTTCGCGGCTGGTTTATTGTTAGAGGCGTTCCCTTCAATCCAAATTTCAGGATAAAAAAAGAACGCATCTCGCCTTTCCTTAGACGAGATGCGTTCGGGCATTAATGTACCTAAGTTTTAAAAAAATGGCAAGGGGGCCAAAATAATTTTACAATTCGTGGACGACAGCACAAGAAACTTCTTCATAAAGCCTCCGTTCTAATCCACTTGTCCAGAAAG
>JAFWRL010000019.1 GCA_017520105.1 Fibrobacter sp. | reverse complement strand
GCAGAAGGGCACCACGACCTTTCCGCTCAAATCGTTCGCTTCGAGGAACGTGTAAATCGGAGTCGTAAACGTCCCGAACATAATCGGATAACCGAGGAACACGGTATCGTACTTGTCAACGTCGAGCTTTGCGTTCACGAGAGCGGGCCACTGCTTGCTTTCGCGTTCGGCACGGACTTCGGCAATCGTGCTATCGTAAGTCGAGGGGAGAGGCTTTACCAGCTGGAGTTCAAATTCGTCTGCATTGCGGGCTTCCTTGAAAACCTGAGCCAACTTTTTGGTCGCTCCCGTCTGCGAGAAATAAACCACCACAGACTTAGACTGCTGCGGAGCGCTTTCCGCAACTGGCGCCGGCGGGGTTTTGGACTGCGCGACTTCTTGCTTGTTGCAAGCGGAGAGCATCGCCGACGCGGCAAATACCGCTGACACAGCGAGTGTAAGTTTCAAGGAACGGGACATAATCACCTCCAAATTAAACTTTTTTCAATGAAAAGATATTTATTTTTGAGAAATGGAATTTATAATATTTGTCTTATTGTTCGTTTTGGCACTGTTCGTATTTATTTTCGGACGGGCAATAACAAAAAAAGAGCGGCAAGCATCCGAGCTACCGCAAAATAAAGACTTATTTACTCAAGCCTGCAAAGCCGCAAAAGGTTTCAAAATAGCCACAATCATATCTTCATCCCTCCCCTTATTATTGCTCATTCCATTCCTTTTCGATGAGCCGACACACTCCACCGGGGATGACCTCCTTATATTTTTCATTTTTTTATCTATAATCATACTCTTCTTGTCAGGGACCTGCATTCTCAGCTACAATTACTTTTTCTTCACATCCAGCGATACAAAGGCTTTCTATATTCTGCTGACTCCATTCATCCCTATTTTCATCATAGGCTCTTTTATAATATTAGTGGGCGGCGGCTTTCTCGGAATTTTTCTGATGCTGCCTTACGTTATAATCTTGGCTGTAATGGCGGGAATTTTGAACTTTAAAAGGCAACAGTTCAACACAAAGCAGAGCGAGAGTTAATCCTCAAAAATATCTGATTCGCAAATGTGGTAAGTATCTTCGAAACTGGAAAAAGTTCCGTCTTTTTTAGCATGGCGGCAGACTACCGGAAGCGAACGCTCTCTCTTGACGCATCCATTTTGGACAAGAGTTTTTCCGTCAGCTTCATAGACGTTCATACAATCGACATCCTGACAAGGGCGACCGCCCATGCCCATCGTAGAATAACCGTAATCAAAAACTTTGCCTTTGTATGTAAACCTGATGGAATAAGTTCCATGCGATCCGCCACCGTAGTATTCCACATCCGTAATTTCTTGTTTGGAACCATTGACAAAAAATTCTGCCTTATGAACATCATATACAGGGGTTAGCTCGCTTCCGATGCATTTTGCTGGATTACTCTGCACATACACAAAGCCTTCATCGCCATCATATTTAAAGCTACAAATGAGATCTTTTTCTTCAACATATCTTTTAAACACCGTGTAAGCAGAGCTGTCCATACAGAAAAGAGCCTCCTGATTTGGAACGCGGATATCGAAAAGTTTCGTCGGGTCCGCGAGCGTTTCGCTGCTGGATGACAAGGCGACCGTCGCGGATGACGAGGACTCCGCAAGAATCGCGGAGCTAGAAAAGGCTGTAATGCTTGACGAACTGCTCACGTCATTGCGAGAACTTGAAGATTCCGGGTCAAGCCCGGAATGACGGGAAGAGCTGGAAAGGAGATTCCCGCTCGAGGCGGGAATGACAATCAACGAGGATGACGACATGGGGGCAGTCACGGACGAAGACACGGCGACCGCCGTGGCACTTGACGAACTGTTACTAGATCCGGTTGATGAGCTTGTCGAATTATCGCTGGAGCTCAGGATGACGGTTTGCGATGAGCTACTCACGTCATTGCGAATGCTCGATGAACTGTTCACGTCATTGCGAGAGTTCGAAGAACTCGAAGCAATCCATGAGGAACTCATTAAATTTTCAGATTCCACTTTGAATATACTATCGGAATTTTCATCCGAACAAGCAATAAAAAGCAATGAGCAAATCGGCAAAATTTTATATAAATTCATATCTATACCTCTTAAAGAATATACGGGCGAACCTGTTTAAAAATCAACTTGCGGTCTTCCCCCATGACTTTAAATTCAATGTCAAGGGCAAGTGCGTCGGAATACACATTGTAAAGCACCGCAAAACGGTTTTGGATTTGCATGACCATCTGGTAAAGCATGTAAATTTCACCATCCGTAAGAATCAGCGAATCCGGACTCAACGAAGAATGTTGCAACAAGACGCTTTGCACGCCACGAGCCGGTGGCGGAGACGGAATAATCGAAATGATTTCCGGGAGTTCACCGCCCTCGGGATTCGTAATTGACGTTTCGCCAACTTGAATGTTTGCGTAAATACCCGCCACAGAATAGTCCGCGATGTTCTGTGTAATGATGACCCCATTCGCCACTTCGTCCGGATAGGCTTCATGAACTGCGACAGCCATTTGAACGGACATGTGATCGATATTCCAGAGGGAACGTTCCTCAAATACCTTAAAGCTCCACACCGAAGCCCAGACCTTGCGAATTTCGTCGGACGGTAAATCCTTTTCGCGTGCCGTTGCCTTGACAGACTTGTAAAGCCCTGCACCGTTGAAGTCTTCCAAGTCCTCGGAATTCGTACTGGAACGCAGACGCACGCCCGCTTCCCCGTAGAGCCCGCGAACTTTCGCATCGAGAGAATCGCCAAAAGTTTTATCTACGGGAATATGCTTGAACATGTAACGGACATTGTCGAGCATCGCTTCTCGCAGACGTGTATCGGTCTTAAAATCATCACGGGCAATAATGCTTGTGATGTAGCCACGGAGAGACGCTCGCGGTGCCACAGCAGGCTCTGTTTCCCTAGATACAGCACCCTGAGCTTGCCGAAGAGCACTGACACAAGCATTCTTCACTTGCGTACAAATTTCAGACGCACGCCCTTCTTTCCCGCAGTCTTCAAAGGAGCGTCCGCACAGTTCCTCCGTGACTTGGGCATAATCCATAAAGTGACTGTAATGGTAGAACGGCACGGCAAAACCATCAGGAGTATTTTCGGGAAGCAATTTGTGCAGCACTGCAAGATTTGCAGCTTTCACGCCCACCGATTTTGACGACTTGAAATCGAGATTTGCAAAATCGACGAGTCCCGAATCCGACAAGTCGTAAGTCAGCGTTATCGGCTCGCGAACGTTCTTGTTCCAGAACGCCTGAGCTTCTTCAAGTGTCGCCACGCTTACCGTATAAGAATTCGTCTTGACTTCGAGTTTAACCAGCTTTCCGCAAAGGGCGAGCAAACTATCGGGGAGTTCGTTCCCGTTAAATGCGATATTCGGCGTTTTACGCGCCTGAGCGGCAAGATTCACATGCGAAAGCGGCGTCTGTGCGTCCTTGCTGATGGTCGCCGCGACAAGCGGAATTTCGGCAGGGAGCGTTTCAAGAATCAAGATATCATGCGAAGAGACAATCGCCGTATCGAGTTCCGCGGCAGTGAGCTTGCGGAGCGTCCCGTAAGCCGTTCCCGTGTTCATGATTTGCATCGCCACATCGCCAAAAAGATCCGCATGCGTATAGACCGGAATATTTGCAGCCTTGAATTCATTGGCATATTCAGCAGCCGCCTTTTCAGCAGTGGAACCTGCAGGCATATAGAACAGTCGATTTTTCGTGCCGTTCAAGGCGAGGAACAATATCCGCTCTTCAATCAACTTATAAGAATCAGCCACTTGCTTTGGCGTAATATAATCCGTCGGGAAAAACGTCAATGCAATCATGGAATCCACAGAGGCGTAATACGCAAGCGTTCCAGCGACAGTATTTTTCTCCGCACTGAAATAAGTTTCCTCATTGAAAACAGCAAGCGAACGCGTATCACCCAGCACCTTTTCCGCAAAATCATAATGGTACAAATACTTCATCGAATTCATAAAATGCACTTCGGCGGAGTCCGTACCAAAATCGCTAATGACAAACTTCACCAAATAGCTTGCGCCCATTTCTGTTTTGGACGGATACGACATTTTGCGGAAGGTTTCATAGCCATCTTGTTTGTAAAAACCGGTATATTCATCATCATTCTGGATAAAAATAGGATGAGAATCACTTGAAGATTCTGGATCGGGGCCGGAATGACGGGAAGAACTGGATAAATCCTCAATCCCTTCAGCAGAGCTCTGGGCAGACTCCGCCGAGGATGACGAGATGTCTATAGGACGAAAAATATCATCTGTATTGTCATCACTACACGCCAATAACGCAGCCATCAGCGACGCAAGCAAGAATTGAACATAAGCAAAACGACCCAAACGCATTCTTAGCTCCTAACAAATTATTTATCCAAACGATGATCGCCCGGACAAAGTTCAAAATTGTCGGTAAAATCACCAAACGAACCATCTTCTAAATTAGCAAAACGGCACACAATCGGCAGTTGCCGAACTTTGCTTAAATCATCACTATTAAAATTGCAACCGTCTTCTATAAGCGTTGTACCATCGGCCTCATAAACTTTGAGACAATCCATTTCTTGGCAAGGACGAAAAGCAAAACCATTTATTGAAGAACGGGAATATTCAAATACTTTGCCGTCATAGCTAAAGCGGAACGAATCGTTATGGTGATTTCCGCCCCAATCATAAGTCACGTCATTCAGCGTTTCATACTTTCCGTTGACATAGAACACGGCCGAATCGACACTTATATCTGGGTAAAAGCCCCAATGCGGAGTACACCCCGTAGGTGAAGATTGCACATAAACATAGCCTTCCATACCCGCATACTTAAAAGAGCAAATCCAATCTTTCTGGTCGAAATCGCCTTCGAAGCCCCCTGTTTCTTGCGTTAAGTCGCAGTGATAAACCGCTTTTTTCGGGACTCTCGTTTTGAAAATTTGCAGAGGATCGCCAGAGACTTCTCCCGACATTTTTTTTGCAGATGAACTGCTGGAGAGATCCTCGATCCCTTCGGCTGAGCTCAGGGCAGGCTCAGTCGAGGATGACGATGCTTCGACTCCGCCACTGGATCCTTCGCTGGAGCTCTGGATAACGTTTTGGGAGCTCAGGATGACGTTTTGCGAAGAACTGCTTGAAAGATTTTCAGACAACGCATCAAACGCACTCGTAGAATCGTCACCGCAGGCGACAATGAACAAGACTAAACAGCCGAGCAAAAATTCGTAGAACTTCATAAAAGCGCCCCTTTGCAACAAAGGTCAATTTAGTATTCAACATCATAACCCAATGTACGCGGATCACCCTCGCAAACCTTGTAAGTGTCCGTAAAATCGCTAACAACTTCACCTTTAGAATTTATGTTTCTGCAAACAATGGGGAGGTTACGTTCATTGCATCCGTTTTCAACATAAGTTTTTCCATCGGATTCAAAGACCTTCAAGCAATCCATGTTTTGACAAGGACGACCGCCCCAACCCATCGTCGATTGCGAATAGAGGAAGACATTTTCCTTGTACGTAAACCATAATTTTTCTACATGGTGGTTACTGCCCCATTCGTAATCAACATCCGATACATCCGCAAATTTTCCATCGACATAGAATTCAGCTTTGTCAACATTGTAACGCCCCGGAGTAATAGACATTCCGCCGCCACAAGAAATGGGCGTCAATTGAACATACAAGAAACCTTTTTCACCATTGTAATCATAAGTGCAAATGACATCGTGTTGGGAAAGCGTGTCCCTCATAAACTCTCCTTCACCTCCCCAAGGGACTTCACACGGGAGCACATGACCTTTCGGTTTACGAATCTCAAAGATTTTCGATGGATCTGTAAGGATTTCACTGGAGGAAGAAACGACAACGCTAGATGAAGATACAACAACGCTCGATGAAGACTCTGCGACACTCGACGAAGAAAGTTCTTTGCTAGAAGATGAAAGATTTACGCTGGAGGACGATAATTTTATGCTAGATGAAGAAACTACAACACTGGATGATGACTTGTCATTCTGGAGGCTCGAAGAGCTGATAGAATCCATGGAACTGCTTGATGAGACCTCGGTCGAGGATGATAATTTTATACTCGACGAAGAAACCGCTATGCTCGAAGATTCCGGGTCAGACCCGGAATGACGGGACGAGCTGCTGGAGAGACCCTCGATCAGGGTCGAGGATGACGATAAAAGCACATTGGTCGAGGACGACGATGTTATTGAAATTGTTGAGGAAGACGATGCGGCAGAAATTGCCGAGGATGACGATGTTGTTAAAATCGCCGAGGATGACGAGAAAAGTACGTTGGTCGAAGATGAAGAACTATTTTCGGACCACGCATTAAACGCACTGGAAGAATCGTCACCACATGCGATAATGAAAATAAGAGAGCTTAGAAGTGCCAAAATTCGTTTCATAAAAGTTTCCCTAATCGCCTTTTACAATTATAAATATACAATCACCATTCCGTCCAGTCAACACCTTTATGCAACAAAAAATCTAAAATTTCAACAAAAATTAGCTATTTTTACAAAAATCTACACTAAAATTTCATATATGCTACACTCTGTTGCATAAACAAAGATGATCATCACAAGAAAAAGGCACGAACTCGAATTGCCACAAAACAAGGTATTATCGATTCCGTCCCCAAAAGCGCAAAATTCAAGCAGACTTAAAGATTCGGCAATTTCAGGCAAATAAATAGGAAAATTCGTCATCTCGCATATTTTTGTTTACATCTTTTGCGACTCTTTTTATTTATTTTTTATACGGGTTACAACTAGGATTAGGGTTAAAAGGAGTACAACAGATGAAAAAGACTCACGCATTAGCGGGTCTTGTGCTTGGCACAGCCCTTCTTGGCGCAGGCCTAACAAACGCCTTTGCCGCTGACGAAACCCTTAGATCCCTTGCAGAAAAAAATGGAATCTACATTGGTGCGATTCTAAACTCGCAATGGTTCAGCGGTGGCCTTCCGGGTAATTACGAACAGATTCACAAGCAGCAATTCAACATCGTCGTTGCCGAAAACGAGATGAAGTTTGACGCCACCGAGCCGCAGGAAGGCCGATTCAACTATGGCAACGGCGATAAAATGGTTCGTTACGCCCAGCAAAACGGTATGCGCGTCCGCGGTCACGCCCTCGCCTGGCACAGCCAAGTTCCGGGCTGGGTGAACAACTACAGGAACGACAAGCAGAAACTGCTCAAGGTGCTCAAGAACCACATCCAAAACGTGGTCGGCCACTGGAAGGGCAAAGTCGCCGAATGGGACGTAGTGAACGAAGCCATCAGCAACAACGAACCGATGTGGCGCTCCCAATCCGTCTGGTACCAGGGTATCGGTCCTGAATTCATCGACTCCGCATTCGTGTGGACGCACGCCGTTGACCCTGATGCAGAACTCTGCTATAACGATTACAACCTCGAACAAGGCGTCAATCCGAAAGCCAAAGCGGGATTTTTGCTGGAACAGGTGAAGCGCTGGGTCAAGAACGGCATCCCTATCCATTGCGTGGGCTCCCAGACCCACGTAGAAGATACCACCACCGACAAGCACTTTATCGGTTCGCCGGACAGCCTCCGCTCCCTCGCCAAGGAACTCGCTAAACTTAACGTCAAGCTGAAAATCACCGAACTCGATATCGGATTCAAGAGCGGCATCAACGTCAGCAAAAAAGACCTCGAACGCCAGGGACAAACGTTCCGTCAATACCTGGACATCATCCTCGAAGAACCGAATGCGGACACGTACCTGATTTGGGGCGTATCCGACAAATGGAGCTGGCTCGGCGGCTTGAACAGACAAAAAGGCCTTATCTACGATGACAACTTGAAACCGAAGCCCGCTTTCGATAGCATCCTGGTAAGGCTCCAGACGTTCGAGCCGCCCAAGGACACAGCAAAGAAGGACACCACTGTAAAAGACACAACCGTAAAGGATACTACAGTCAAGGATACGACTAAAAAAGACACCACAGTCAAGGATACAACGAAAAAAGATACGACAGACGCTATTGCAAGGATTGCAAGCAGGGCAACAGTTTCCGCATACGTTGCAGGTCATACGCTGTTCGTGACTGGATTGGGATTGAAAACCGCAGCAAAGGTCGATCTATTCGACTTACAAGGACGCCCCGTGTTCAGCACCCAAAGCGAAAATGGAACTGTAGATTTGAAGAACGTTCCTGAAGGGCTATACGTTGTCCGCATCACTGCCGGAAGCGCGAAGACCGTACAGCGGGTGAGCATAAAATAGCTGACGCGCAACGAAAAACGCGCACGTAAAAAAATTGCCGCGACCCTTAATTCCAGGGTCGCGGTTTTTCATTTATAGAAAAATTAACAGACTTTACTGTACGCACCTGACTGAAAATCCGAAGTTTTTCGGTTTCATCATGAAACTGAAGCCCATAGATTTCGACGTCAGATACCAAACCGAGGCTTTATCACCTTCGGTTTCAGAACTCCAGAAGAACGCGAATTTATTTTCGTTTCCGTACGTTCCGTCATCGAACATGTTGCCCGCGGGCATCGCGCTGAACTTGAGCGTATCGTTTCCGTTCGTCTCGCCGGACCATCCGTAATTCGCCTTGATGAGGTAGCCCGCATTGAAATCGCCACCCGCCGCTTTCCACAAGCTTTCGAAGTCTGCATTTGTCGGCAAGCGGAACCCAGCAGGGCACGCAGACTTTGCCGCCTCCCATGTGTAAAGGCGACCATAGACCATGCAGTTGTCTTCGTCTTCCCGATAGCAAGTGCTGCCGGGCGCATTGTAATTCAAGTTGTCCGCCATCCAAGTGCGGTCATCAATAACGACCGTGCGATATTTCTGCTTGTCGCGGGAATCCTTGAGTTCTTGCTTGTTCGCTTTGGGGGCGGCAAAGGAGATGCTTGAGACAGCAAAAACAATAGATAATGCAGATATTAAGTATTTCATTTTTCTAAAAATATGCTCTGGATTCTGCTCCTACGAACCTAACTCTACTAAGTGGCTAAAGCCCCAAGTATCGTATATCGTCCTTTCAGTCCTCAGAATGACACGAACATTTCGTAAAGACCGTTATAAATCAAGCTCGTCATCCTGAACGGCGAAAGCCGTGAAGGATCCAGGGAATTTACTTCTCGACTCCGATGAGCTGGGTTTCGCCACGGCCCGGAAGCGGCTTGAAGATTCTCACATTCGCCTGTTCCGCAGGGCCACCGAAAGCCTTCATTTCGCAAACGAAGAGGTAGTTCATACCAGCCACCACCTGCGAAGATACGCTAAGCGGTTTCAAATTCAAATACGCATAATCCTTCGTAGCTTCGGCAAATGCTGCGGAATCTTCAGCCGTAAGCGGGCGCTGTTCCGAATAGCCGCCCATGAGCATTTGTTCAGTCGCTCCCGTTTCGAGATTTCCGAAAAACGCGGCGACTTCGGCCTTAGCCGTTTCGATACCGCCTTCGGCATTGATTCGCTTGTTAGAAATCCCATAAGCGAGCGTCACGTTGGCTTTCGGTTCAAGCGTCTTGAGTTCGTTCGCACTTGCCTTGCGGCCACCACTGCCATAAGTGCAGAAGGGCACCACGACCTTTCCGCTCAAATCGTTCGCTTCGAGGAACGTGTAAATCGGAGTCGTAAACGTCCCGAACATAATCGGATAACCGAGGAACACGGTATCGTACTTGTCAACGTCGAGCTTTGCGTTCACGAG
>JAFWRL010000178.1 GCA_017520105.1 Fibrobacter sp. | reverse complement strand
GTGTAGAGTCTTCCGTTTGTCTTGCAGTTATCTTGGTTTTCGTTGTAGCATTCGCTGGTGACGCCTGCGTAGTTGAGGTCCTGCGCCATCCAGAGCTTGTTACCGATGTTGATGAGCTTGTAATTCTGGTTGTCTCGAGTATCGGTCATGGTCGTGCCGTTCACCGTCGGAGCCTTGTTTTCGGGCGTGTCGATTGTTATGGCAGAATGTGAAGACGAAGACTTTGCTGTGGCCTTGGATGATGATGAACGTGGTTTGACAGTCTTTTCGCAACCCTGTTCCCAACAGAACACTTCTGTTTCATCGATATCGGGGTAATCAATACTAGAACCCGATTTGACGGTGTCGATTACATGCTTGAATGTCGTGTCTCTACTGGTCTTGACGGCTGAGGACTTCGGGGTCTGGAGGGAACTCGAGGAAGGGGACGAAAGCGGCTTTGTCTGAACGGAAGATGAAGATTCCACAGCCACAGGAGTCGGTGCTACCGACATGGCTGCTTCGTCATCGGAGCAACTGAGGAGGAGCGATGTACTCCCTAAGAAAATAAAAGAAAGGAGTTTTTTCTTCATGATTACCAAATATAGTTTACAAAAAGGGATTGAATTAGCAAAAACTTTTTTACTATCTTTGAAATCACTATGAGTAATGTTGAAATATTCGACACCACGTTCGCCATGACCATTCTGGTCATCATGGCTCTTTGCATACCCGCAATCCTTCTTTTGGCCAACTGGTTCCTGCATCCGGGCAAAATTAAGCATACTATTATTAAGGGTTCTGCCTACGAATGTGGTCTGGCTCACGTTTCCGGTACGGCAAATGAGCGTTATCCGGTCAAATACTACATGGTTGCCATGCTTTTCTTGGTTTTTGACCTCGAAGTTGCCTTTATTTACCCCTGGACCATCCAGTTCCTCGCAGGTGGCTGGGAATTGCTGTTCATCCTCCTCGCATTCCTTCTCATTCTTGAATCGGGTTACATCTACCTCCTCAAGAAGGGCGTTCTGGACTGGAACAGCGTTAAGGATTAATCCTTAATATCGTTGATTATTCTATCTCAAAAATGGCGGATGCAAGCTTCGGGTTTGCATCCGCTTTTTCATTAATCGCTTACTAGAACTGTGACTGGATCCTTCATGCTTCGCATTCAGGATGACGTTCTTAACCCCTAGAACGCGTCGCGGACGTACATCGTCATGCCGATGTGCTTGAAATCGACCCATGAAAGTTCACAGCGGGCATACAGGTTTTCCCTCTGGTTGAGGGCGAACCGCCCACCGAAGCCGAGGCTCCTGTGCCACTTGTTCCGCATGAGGTCGCTGAAGTAGTCGCCGGTTTTTCCGCCTTCGAAGAAGATATCCCCGGCGAGGCGCCAGAACAGCTTTTTGCGAAATTCCACCTGCAAGAACAGTGCCTGGTTCCCGTAAAAGTAGTTCCTCTCGACTCCGCGGAACCGCTTGAGCCCGTCGGTCCCCGCTAGTTTGTCAAAGGGGGCCCCTCCAGTGACGCGTTGCCAGAGCATGCCGACAGCCATGGATGTACTCCAGATAAATTCGGAGTATCCCCGGATATCGAGTTCCTGCTGCGTGTAGCTGTAGTCGCCTAGACCTTTGTTGTAGAAGTAATGGCCCCATTGAACCAGGTAGCCGTGTCTTGCCCAGTTGGTATTGTCACGGGTGTCGAGCGAAAGATGATAGCCGATGCCGTTTCGCCAGCCGTCTGTGTCTTGGGGCTTCTCGATGTTGCCGTGGTAATGGTAGTTGCCGAAATCAATACTCGTGTGGTTTATTTCAACATAAGGACCGTACTTGAATGCGGGGAGCCACTGCTTTGTACCGAAGTTCGCTTCGACGAGAGCTTGGATGTAAAAAGTTTCGCGGTCGAACTTGCGGAAGTCGTCGTAGTCGGGATTGTTGCCTGCTCCAAAGAAATTGCCGACCCAGTTCTCGTAGTGGAGGTCTATGTCAGTTGAGATGCGGTCTTTCAGGAAGAAAAACTTTGGGGATATCGAACCTGTCAGTTGTTTTCGCGAAGTCCCATAGCAAGAAAGATCCAGTTCTGAAATAGCTCCTCCCTCAAAGGATGGCTTGAAGAACAGGATGGCCATGGCGCCGAACTGGTATTGCGTCTCTTCGGTATAGCCGATGACGGGGACTACCGAGATGCGTTGAAATTCCTCGTTGGATTCTTGCGCTGGGGCCTTCATCGGCAGTAGCGAACCGATGAACAATGAAATAATAAATGATCTGACTAGGGCTTTCACGGGTTCGAAATTTAGAAATAATGTCGTTTTTTTCCTATACCGACTAGAGATATACAATTTATAGAAATGGGAAACTCCATTCACATTTTGTTAATGAAAAATTTTTTGGAGTTTGGCTAAGATGGAGTGTTACCGAATATATTAATTACATAGGTGTTAGAAGGCTGTTGGTAAAGGAGTGAAAATGAATAAGGTTGTTGGAGTGGCCCTTGTTTTAGGGCTGTTTTCGGTGGTATCTGCACAGATTCCGCTCAATTTCGATGTCGAAAACCGGGGCAAGGACCTGGGTGCCAAAGCTGGAGAACTCAAATCCAATAAAAAGTTGCCCAATCCGTTTGAATTCCATGACGGTTCGAAGGTCACCAAGTACGATGACTGGAGCAAGCGCCGTAACGAAATCAAGGCAGATATCGAAAAGTATGAAATTGGCGACAAGCCTATCCCGGCAGATGTGAGTGCTACCTACAGTGGCGGTACTCTCACGGTGACGGTCAAGGAAGGCGGCAAGACGGCGACGATTACCTCCAAGTTTAACATCCCATCGGGCGCTGGCCCGCATCCGATTATCATCGGCATGAACAGCGGCACGGGTTCGCTTTCGTCTAGCATTTTCAGCGGATTTGTGCAGGTGCCTTTCAGCCACGACCAGGTGGCAAAGTATTCCATGAACGGCCAGAAGGACACGAACGTGGGCTTCTACAAGTTCTACGGCAACAAGAACCAGAACGGGGACTATTCCGCATGGTCGTGGGGCGTGAGCCGCCTGATTGATGGCCTTGCGTTGATTGCCAAGGACCACAATCTCGACATGAGCAAGATTGCCGTGACGGGTTGCTCCTATGCGGGCAAGATGGCGCTTTTCGCAGGCGCCTTCGACGAACGCGTGACGCTCACCATTGCCCAGGAATCGGGCGGTGGCGGTATCAACTCCTGGCGCACTTCCGCGGACTTTGCGAGCCGCGGCACGAACATCGAGAAGATTGACAACACGAACTATAGCTGGTTCATGCAGAGCTTGCAGCGCCAGGATCCGTACAAGCTCCCGCACGATCACCACGAACTCATTGCCATGATTGCCCCGCGCGCGGTGATTGCGCTCGGTAACCCCGGCTACGAATGGCTGGGCGACGAGTCGGGCTACAAGTCCATGATGGCGGCGACCGAGGTGTGGAAGGCCATGGGAATCGAGGACCGTATCGGGTTTGACTTTACCGGCGGTCACGAGCATTGCCAGGCGGCATCGAGCCAGACCAAGTCCGTAACGGCGTTTGTTGATAAGTTCCTCCGCAACAAGGACGCGAATACCGATATCCACGTGAAGCCCACGAACGGCAAGGGATTCAAGATAGACAACTATGGCGACTGGATTGACTGGGAAACGCCGGATCTCCCGTATAAAGCTTCAAATCCCGATACGGCCAAGAAAGAAACGACAGTTCAGGATTCGGCGAAAAAGGATACTGCAACAACAGGTTGTGGCGATATGCGTTTGGTGAGGCCCGATATTGGCGTACGTATGGTTCAGGGTCGTCTGGAAGTATCCGGGGCTCCGTCGGGAGCTCGTGTGAAACTTTATGATGTCAACGGTATGCAGCTTGGTAAACTTGGTGCTACGGGAGGTACCCTTCCGGAGAGAGCGAAGGGCAGGCTAGTCATTATTATTGAAAATGACGTGGGAATGCGGCTTGTAACCAAAGTAATCAACAACATCGGATTTTAGCAAAGGCCTATTTTACCCATGAAGATGCCGTGCGGAAACGCGCGGCATTTGCTGTATCCGCTTTGCAGATGCTAAATTTATAGGCGTATGCCCATATTGTCTGCGCAGAATATTTTGCTCCGCTTTGGCGGCCCGCCACTTTTGGATAACGTCTCGTTCGATATCGAAGCCGGTGACCGCATTTGCCTTGTCGGGCGTAACGGCGAGGGCAAGAGCACGCTTTTGAAGGTGCTGACAGGCGAGATGGAGGCTAATTCCGGCGATATCGTTAAAAAGGCGGGGCTCAAAGTTTCCCGCATGATTCAGGAAATTCCCTCGCATCTTGACGGGACCGTGCGTGACATTGTGATGGGCCGTGTGTCCGTGGTGAGCGGCGGTTCCGTGATATCGAAGAAAATTTTAGACGATGGGGCGCACAACGCGACTGCCGAGGCTATTCTCGGCAAGACGGGCATCGATGCGGATACTCCTTATGACAGTTTGAGCGGCGGACAGAAACGCCGTGTGCTTTTTGCACGCGCTGTGGCCGAAGACCCGGATTTGCTGTTGCTCGACGAACCGACGAACCATCTGGACATTCCCGCTATCCAGTGGCTGGAAGGCATTGTCACGCGTTTGAATTGCGCCGTGATGTTCGTGAGCCATGACCGGGCATTTGTCCGCCGGACGGCGACCCGTATTTTTGAACTTGATCGTGGCCGCGTCCGCAGCTGGGATTTCCCCTACGACAAGTTTGTGCAGTTCAGGGACCAGGCGCTTGCCGAAGAAGAAAAGGCGAACCAGCTTTTCGATAAACGTCTTGCCGAGGAAGAAGTGTGGATTCGCAAGGGCATTCAGGCCCGCCGTACGCGCAACGAGGGGCGAGTCCGCGCCTTAATCAAAATGCGCGAGGAACGCGCGGCCCGCCGCTCCCGTACAGGCAATGTGAACATGCAGATTACGGAAGCCGACCGTTCCGGTCGCCTCGTTGCGCGCCTGACGGACGTGTCTTATTCGTATGACGGGAGCCCGCTTATTAGCGACCTTTCGACAGAAATTAGCCGTGGCGACCGCATCGGCATTGTGGGGCCGAATGGCTCCGGCAAGACGACGCTATTGCGCTTGATTCTTGGTGAACTCCAGCCGGATTCGGGCTCTGTGCGTTTGGGCAGCAATTTGCATATCGCGTATTTTGACCAAATGCGCACCCGCCTGCGCGAAGACAAATCGCTTATTGAAAATATCGGTGATGGACAAGCTTACATTACGTTGAACGGAGTCAAGCGCCATGTGTTAAGTTATTTGCAAGACTTCTTGTTCTCGGCAGATCGCGCCCGCGGCCCGATTAGCGCGCTAAGCGGCGGGGAACGCAACCGACTCTTGCTCGCGTGCCTCTTTAGCCACCCGAGCAACGTCTTGGTGCTTGACGAACCGACGAACGATTTGGACATGGAAACGCTCGACCTTTTGGCCGAACTCCTCGCCGATTACAACGGCACCGTCCTGACTGTCAGTCATGACCGTGCCTTCCTCGATTCCGTGGCGACGGGCATCCTCGCCATCGAAGAAAACGGCCGGGTTTTTGAAGCGGTCGGCGGCTACTCCGATTACGAGGCGAACAAGAAAATCCGCGATAAGGAAGCCGCCAACGCCGCCCGCATCGCCGCCGAAAAAGAAGCCGAAAAGCAGGCCCGCTCTAACGCGGGTGCCGGCTCCGCTACTGCGGCCCCCGCACCCCCCGCCAAAAAGAAAAAACGCAGCTTTAACGAAGACCGCGAATACGCCGCCCTCCCTGAAAAAATCGAAAAACTGGAACAGGAAATCGCCAGTTTCCAGATGGAACTTTCGAAGCCCGAAGTTTATACTAACGCCCCGCTTATCGTCGAATTGCAGAAAAAAATTGCCGATGACGAGGTTTTACTCGAAAAATTATACGAAAGATTCGAAATATTGGACAATTTAGGCTGATTTTTTTGTTTTCTCATGTGACATAAGTCAAAATCTATTATAGATTTATCTTGATAGATTATTGAGATATGATGGAGGAATTGAAAATGAAGTCGCTATCTTTGTCAGTTTTGATGGTTTTGGCCGGCGCTGTTTCGAGTTTCGCCGGTGCGACGGTGTGGAGTTTTGATAAGCAAAAAGGCAATGATGTGCAGCCTGCTTATTGGTTTAGCTATCAGGATACCACGACACAGACGTATGGTGTACTTAAGGACCATGCGGATGGTTATAAGGAATTCACTGCAACGCTGAACTTGAATTTGGGAGAAGGCAAGACGAGTGCCACTGGTTTTGGCATTGCGTGGAAGCAGACCAACAGGCAGGATGTGCCTATTGATCTTTCCTCGTACGACGGTCTCTGCCTCACGTACAAGGCTACTAATCCGTTCCGTGTCGATTTTAAGCAATCCTCTGTCACGGATTACAACTTTCATGGCGTAGTTTTACAGGCTAAGGATGAATTTACACCGACGTTCATCGATTTCAAAAATCTTGCCCAGGAAGCCGGCTGGGGAAAAGAAGTCAATTTGGATCTTACCCAGCAGCTGGGTGTCCAGATGAACTACAAGACCGGCATTGCCGAAGCTGTTGATGGCGCCGATAAAGACAAGAATGTAATTACGATTAAAGCGATTTCTCTTGGCGAGTGCGAATCTTCTGTTGTGGTGTCGGATACTGGATTCAAGGTTCTTGAACCGTACGACAAAGTTCAGTCTGTGACGATCAAGGAGACTGATTCGTTGAAGATTGTCCTTTCGGATGTCTTTGCTGCTGGTGAAGGTGACGTCGTGTCGATTAGCACGATTGTGACACCGACGGCTTTGTTGACGAAGGCTAAGCCGACTGGGTCGCCGACGTTGAAAGATACCCTTGTGTATGTCCCCGCCGCAGTTGAAAAAGATACGACTGTTAATGTTGTTCTGATTGCTATTAAGGGCGAAACGTCTTTGCAGTCTCAGATTAAGGTTACCATTACTGATGCGGCTTCGGGCCCTGTTTGCCCGGGTGATCCGAGCTGCCCAGTCGAACCTCCTCCTGAGAACAACCACCCCACGACGGTTCTTGCTCCTTACGATACTGGAGCCGTGGTCCTGGATACGATGTCTGAAGCGGATACATTGAGGATTCCTCTTGCGAATCTGTTTGCTGACGAAGATAACGACAAGCTCCTGTTCGTTGTTGAAACGTCTGCCCCGTTGATGAAAAACTTGACTGCTCTGGATAAGGTGACTTTGAAAGACACGCTGGCTCTTATTCCGGTGAATGTCAAGAAAGACACGTCCCTTATTATCGCAATCTCTGCGACGGATACAAAATCGGATTTGGTCAAAGTCAGCTATATCGTTTCCATCAAGGATTTGAGCCGTCCTCCGGTCGCGGTGGATCTCGAATATGAGACTAATGAAGATCAAACTTTTATTGTTAATGGAGAAAAGGCCATCGGGATGAAGGCAACTGATCCAGATGGCGATGATTTCATCGTTGTTCTCATTGATTCGACCAAGTACGGCAAGCTGACTCAGTTCACAAACCTTGGTTCGTTTACTTATAAGCCGTCTTTGAACTTCCATGGCGATGACACGTTGACCTACGTCCTTTTTGAAATGGCAAATCATGACGCTGTTAGTGAAAAAGGAACCGTGGTTATCCACGTGAAGCCGGTCAATGACCCGCCGGGATTTGTTGTTGTCGATAGCACGTTCCTCAAGGACACGTTGGCTCTTGACATGGACTTTGACGAAGATACGGTCAAGCAGATTAAGATTCCTGCGAAATCGCTCGTCTTCGGAGACCAGGAAGTTAATGAAGGCTCGCAGAAGTTTACTTATGGTGCGGTTGGTCAGAAGATTGTCGCTGCAGTCGATAGCGTCAACGAGAACTTCTACTTTATTTCTGTAAAGCCGGTCACGGGCGCCACTGGACTTGCGACCATCTTCTTCTATGCGTCGGATGGAATTGATTCTGCTGGCGTGAAGATTGGAGTGAAGCTCATCTCTCCGAAGGATGTCGCTCAGGCAATGAATGACGAATACACGGCGTTTAACGATACGGTTCTTACTGTAAGTGCGAAGGACGGTGTCCTTGCTAATGACAAATATCCTGAAGGCATGACGAAGGGAATGACTGCCGAACTCGCCCAGAAGCCAAACCACGGTACGCTTACTTTCAATAAGGATGGTAGCTTTACGTACAAGCCGAACGAGGGCTTTGAAGACGTTGATCGCTTTGGTTACTACTGCGTCATCAACGAGACGAAGTCCAAGGCGGCGATTGTTACGATTAAAGTCGAAAAGCGAAACCAGCTCCCGACGGTCGTTGTCAATCCTGCGACATTGGATACGACTGTTGCCGAAGACTTCCCGACTTCAAGAGCTTTGAAGTATCCGAAGTCCGTGGTGGCATCCTGGTTCAAGGATCCTGAAGGGGACTCGCTCACGTTCAGTGTAAAGAGCAAGGACGGGAAACTCAAGGTCGAAATTACGGACAAGGGGATTCTGGAAATCAACTCTGTTGCGGATTCGACTGGCAAGGCCTATGTTGTCGTGACGGCGACGGACAAAAAGTCCGGTTCCAAGAGCTTTGAATTCTGCGTGAAGATTACAGCGGTGAACGACAAGCCCGAACTTCTCCATAAGGATACGATTTATGTGAAAGACAAGTCGGGCTGGAAGGTCAAGTGGGATCTTGACACTCTTGTCCGTGATGTCGATGGAGATGAACTGACGTTTACGCCGAATGAAACAAGCGCTTTGAAGAAATATATGACGATTTCTATGAAGGGTTCCGTGCTGACTGCAACCGCTGTCGAGGGTGTCAAGTTCAAGGAAGGACAGATGTTTGCTCTCGGTGTTACGGCTTCCGACCCGAGCAAGGCGAACGTGACGATTCCTTTGTACGTTGTCGTCGGAACGAAGACTGGTTTGATGCCGGTGTTTGCCCAGCCGAAGAATACATGGCAGAACGCCGTGATGGCAAAGCGTGGCATTGTAAAGATGTTGGATATGCAGGGCCGCGTAATCTGGAATGCAAAGCTTCCGGTGAACCCGGCCGAGGTGAATAGCGTTTCTGCTCAGGTGCAGGGCCGCAAGATTCTCCGCGTGAACAACCAGACGTGGACGATTAAATAGACGAAAGAACGGGCCTGACGGCCCTATAGACGAAAGACGAGAGAATGTCATGCCGGACTTCGTTCCGGCATCGCCCTTTAAAACAAAAGAAGGGCTCCGCAATGCGGAGCCTCTTTTATTACAAGAGTTACTGGATCCTTCCGCCTTTGGCGTCAGGATGACGCTCGTTTTACGAGCGTCACTTCACCAGTTCTTCAGTGTCGAGGGCGATGAGCAATTCTTCGTTTGTTGCAACGACGATTGCCTTCGGCGTGCCGTCCTTCGTGATGAGGTGGTTGGATTCCTTGCCGCTCTTGAGGTTGCGTTCTTCGTCAACTTGGTAACCGAGAATCTTTAAGTTGTCCAAAGCCTGCTTGCGGACGTAGAAGCTGTTTTCGCCGATGCCGCCGGTAAAGACGATGGCATCGATACGCGGAAGTGCCATGGCGAGACCGCCGATTTCGCGGGTGAGGCGGTAGCAGAAAACGTCGAGCGCAATTTGAGCCTGCTTGTTGCCTTCGCTTGCAGCCTGCGTGAGCGTACGCATGTCGTTCGAAAGGCCGGAGAGGCCGAGCAAGCCGGATTCCTTGTTCACGAGGTGGTCGAGCTGATCGATAGTGCCGTATTCCTTGCCGTACTTCTTTGCGATGTAGAAGAGGATTGCCGGGTCGAGGCTACCGGAACGGGTGCCCATGATAAGACCTTCGAGCGGGGTGAAACCCATAGTGGTATCGACGCACTGGCCGTTCAAAATCGCGGAGCAGCTAGAGCCGTTGCCGAGGTGGGCCGTGATGAGGCAGGTTTCTTCGGGCTTGGTGCCAAGCACCTTGCAAGCTTCGGCAGTCACAAAGCGGTGGCTTGTGCCGTGGGCGCCGTAACGGCGGATACCGTCCTTTTCATAGAACTTGTACGGAATGCCGTAGAGGTAAGCCTTTTGCGGCATCGTCTGGTGGAATGCTGTATCGAACACGGCGACCTGCGGGAGGCCCGGGAAGAACTTTGTGGCGCATTCCATGCCCGTTGCGTGAGCCGGTTCGTGGAGCGGCGCAAAGAGCGTGATGCTGCGGATGTAGTCGATGACTTCTTGCGTGACCTTCTCACTCTTGATGTACTTTCCGCCATGCACAACGCGGTGGCCAATAGCTTCAATCGTGCCTGTGAGTTTCTGGGCGTCGAGGAATTTCTTGACCTGGTCAACAGCTTCGGCATGCGTGGGGCAATCGAAGTTGAAGTCGATTTTGCCTTCGGGGCCTTTTGCCTTGGTGTGGCCGTTGACGCCGATGTTTTCGACGAGGCCGCTTGCGATGGATTCTTTAGTCTTGGTGTCGATGACGGCGAACTTGACCGAGGAACTGCCGCAGTTTAAAACGAGTACGCGCATTTTAGTAATCAGTGGTTAGTGGTTAGTGATTAGTGGTGCATTCGGCTTGGCTGGCAGGACTTGATTGATATCGTCATTCTGAGGCGTAGCCGAAGAATCCAGTCATTTCTTTTGTTAAATGTTTGGATCCTTCACTGTCGTTCAGGATGACGAAGTGTGGAGCAGACCTGATGCTTGCCACCTATTACATTTAAATAATAGTATTTTGGTGCAGTGCGGTGAGCGTAAAAATCTACATTTAACTCGATGTTGAAGAAAATTTCTGAATTTGACAATCGCGTTTCGGTTTACTGGACGAATCGGCATTTTTCCGCGAAGACGACGAAGTTCCTCAAGTTTTACGTGCGCTTGGGGGATGGCTATATCTGGGCTTTGTTCATTGCGTTTTTGATTTGGAAAATTGGTTGGGAAAGTTTTTTGCCGATTCTTTGGCAGGCTTTGGTGTCGCTTGCGATGAGCCTCGTGATTTATGAAGGCGTTAAGCTCAGCACCAAGCGCCCACGTCCGTTTGCCGCAAATCCGCAAATCAAGGCGGAAGTGCCGCCGCTCGACAAGTACAGTTTTCCATCGGGCCATACGATGAACAATTTGGCTGTCGCTAGTACGGTATTCTTTATCGTTCCGCAGTACGGCTGGATTATGATGCTGTTGCCGCTCACGTGGGGACTTTTGCGTGTGTATTTCGGCGTGCACTGGCTGACGGATGTGCTGTGCGGATTTGCGCTTGGCGTCGTAAGCTTTGCCCTTGGGCATGTTTTGTGGATTCCAATTTCCGCTGCAATTGCAGGCTAACGACCAATGACTATAGACTAAGTTCTACCAACTAATAACCAATGACTAACGACTTTGTACAATTTTCCGACTTTTTTGCCCAGGTTGACTGGAACTCCAAAATATATTTGCTTTTGCGTCACGCCGAACGCAATCACATCACGCCCGGCGATAAGGACTTTGGTGCTCATGTGGGGCTTACGGAACGTGGGCGCCGTCAGGCAGTAGCGCTTGGGCGGATGATTCCGGCGATTGGCGATGCGGTGTATTTTTCTAGCCCGGTGGGGCGTTGTGTGGAAACAGCGCAGTGCATTGGTGAAGGTCGCAAGTTGGCGGGCTTTGGGAACTTTGCGATTCCAGGAACTACGCAGGGTGTTGCCACGGGTGCTTCAGTAAATGTCACGCCGCTTGACGCTCTCGGTGATTTCTTTGTTCGAGATGTGCCTGCTTACGAGCAGACTTTGCGAGAAGGCTTTTACGAAGGCATTTGCAAGTGGCTGGATTCAGGCGAGCATGATGCTTTTTGGCCGTTTCACGAGCGTGCGGAACAGATGCGTGAAATGATGTTTGAAAAAGCGCAATCACGATTCAACATCTTTGTGACGCACGACGCGTGGATTGTGCCGTGCCTCTCGCATTTTTGCAGTTTTAAATTTGAGCCGAAATGCTGGATGAACTTCTTGACGGGGCTTGTTTTTGAGGTGCCCGAAAAAGGCAATGTGAAAGTAACTCCCGTGACCGCCATGGAAACGGGCTGGCTGCTATTTAGATGAGAGAACGGACCTGCGGTCCTACAGACGAAAGACGAAAGAAATTTTTTATTAAATAATCTCTAGTCT
>JAFWRL010000177.1 GCA_017520105.1 Fibrobacter sp. | reverse complement strand
TGGGGTGGTGCTATTGACATTCTCTTCATTCGTCTCGGTTACAATTCCGTATTCGATTACGAAAACATGTTCCACGCAAAGGGTACTCTTATTGCCGAAATCAAGTTCCAGATTGGCGCTGCCGATGGCAAGTTCTTTGGACGTGGTGCCGCAAAGCCTGCTCCCATGGAAACGACGCAGAACAGTATCGACTTGAAGAAGTTCATGAAATCCCATGCTGAACAGAATATGGGAACGACGACTAGGGATTCCGAAGGGCGCAAGGTTCTCCACGCAAAGGGAATCCGCTACGAAAATGAAGGCGCGGCCACGACTTCTAGTGAAGGGGGTAACTAATGAAATTCTTGCGTTTATTCCTTTGTCTGGTGACATTTACTTTGACTGCTTGCATGAGTCATTTGTTTATTGATACATCGACTCGTTTGCAGGTCGAAAACAAGACCGATGTGACGATTCTTGGGCTTGATATTGTTTCCGATGATGGTTCTTCTGTGAGCCCTTGGATTCGCGACGCAATCGAACCGGGCGAAAAGAGCAAGGTCGTCGAAGAAGACTGGGTCGGAACGTTCCGCGTGAGAGTAAGGTTTGATAAGTGGGATAAGTATGAAAAGATGATTGCTGTTTCATGCGTTACAGATACTCGTGATGTTAAGGTGCGGGGCTTGAAAAAGCAGAGTGAAGTAGGGGTGACGCAAAGAGACGCTGGTTCTGGTTGCGATGGAGAAGGCGAACAGACTTATGCTGAACTTGAATTAGATTTCGAAGGCGGCAGCCAGTATCTAGTAGTCTCGCAAGATGATGACGGAAAAGCCGTGTTTAAGTTTAAATAGGTTGCGACCTTCTACTTCCTACTTTTTTACTACATTTTTACTCAGTGCAGATAACTAAGTTAAAGATTTTTGGTTTTAAATCCTTCGCGCAGAGGACGGAAATTAACTTCCCGACGAAGGGTCTTACGGCTGTCGTGGGGCCGAACGGCTGTGGCAAGTCCAATATTACGGACGCCATCCGCTGGGTGCTTGGTGAACAGAAAGCAGCCGCTTTGCGTATGGGCAAAATGCAAGACGTGATTTTTAGCGGTACCGAAGAACGCGCCGCCATGAGTCTTGCCGAAGTTTCCATCGTAATTGATAACAGCGATGGGACGCTTGCTTCTGATTATTCCGAAGTCATTGTGACCCGCCGTGTGCACCGCGATGGTTCGGGCGAATACCTCATCAACAATCAGGAATGCCGTCTGCGTGACGTTCACGCTTTGCTTTTTGACTCGGGCCTTGGTTCCAGCACGTATTCGCAGATGAACGCCGACATGATCAAGGCGGTGCTTTCGGACAAGGCAGATGACCGTCGTGTGCTTTTTGAAGAAGCCGCAGGCGTGAGCAAGTACAAGCAGCAGCGCAAGGAAACGCGCCGCCAGCTGGAACGTGTGCAGATGGACATGGAACGTGTCGAAGACAACTTGCGCAGTGTCCGCCGCTCTGTCCGTCTTTATGAAACTCAGGCCGAAAAGGTCAACGCCTACAAACAGTTAAATACGCGTCTCCGCGAACTTGATTTGTCTGTCAGTTTGGACAAGTTTGACGATTACAAGGAAGGCTTGGCCACGCTGGATACGACGACCAAGCGCATGAACCACGAAGTGGAATCTTCCAAGACGAAGGCGACTGAGCTGCAAGCGAAGATTGAAGAAAAGAAACTTGCCATTAGCGAAGACGAAAATGCCTACCGCGACTTGGAACGCGAAGTGCAGGCGGCAACGATTGCCCTCAACGACTTGAACAACAACATTGTCCGTTTGCGCGATTCCATGTCGGGCCTCCAGTCTTCGAACGAAAAGGCTCAAAGCGAAATTGAACGCAGCGAACAGAAGTCGCAGGAACTTTCTCAAGAAAAATCAAAGCTCGAAGAAGAAATTGCCGTTCTCGGTAGCGAAAACGACATGGACGAGCTGAATGCGCTTTTGGAACGCGAACGCGAAACGCTCCAGGTCATGCGCGACAAGGTCGATGACTTGCGTACGCAGTCCCGTGAACTTTCGAACGAACGCTTGCAAGCGACGAACCGCGTGAACTCCCTCCGTGGCCGTTTTGAACGCATGGATGCCGAAGTCAACATGCTCCAGTCGAACATCGCGAAGTGGCAGACCGAAATCGAAGGCCTCGACAAGCAAAAGTCCGATGCTGAAGCGAACATCGCCGAAATTCAGGCGGGCATCGAAGACACGAATCGCGAAATCGAAAATCTCGAAGAACAGCGTGCCACGCGCGAAGAACGCTTGGAATCGGAACGTGCAGAACTGACCGAAGCGCAACAGAAATTGCAAGGCTTAAAGAATGAAGAAGCCCGCTTGCAGTCTCGAATCGATGTGCTCCAGAGCGTGATGAACGAAGCTTCAGACGCAAACCGTTACCTCAAGGAAAACAAGTCGAACCTCATTGGCGGTCTTGTTTCGGAACGCATCGAGGCAACTCCGGAATATGCATCCAGCGTCGAAGCGGCTCTCGGTGAAATCCTTGATTCTGTTGTCGTGAATGGCGACAGTGCCGTGAACGAAATTGTAGATGCCCTCAAGAGCGAAAATGTGGGCAAGGTGCTCATGTCGCTTGTCTCGAGTGCGGCTCCTGCTTACGACAAGCCGGTGAACAATCCGGGTGTTGTCGGTTCGCTCAAAGATTTTGTGAAGACGGACGACGAAGTTTCTCCGTGGCTTTCGGGTATTCTCTCGCGCTATTTTGTTGTAGATTCTTTGCAGACTGCGCTCAACTTGGCGAAAGAATACCGTGGCGAGAACTTGAATTTTGTCACCGCCGATACGATTGTGCGTACAAGCGGCCTTGTGTCGTTTGGCGTTTCCACGTCGGGCGCGCTCTCCCGCAAGAACGAAATTGCAGATGCCGAAGCGCTTTTGGAAAAAGTGCAAGGCGATATTTTGGCGGGTGAAGAGAATGTGGACCGCTTGCGTGAACTCACCGAAGAAGACGCGCAGATGCTCTCGTCCCTGGTCGATGAGATCCGTGAAAAACGCGACTCTTTGCGTGGTGGCGATGCTTCTATCCGCATCCACCGGAATACGGTTGAAAACTGCACCCGTCGCTTGAACCAGCTCAATGGCGAAGTGACGAACGCGCAGAACAGAATTGAAGCGGCGGCGCAGTCCAAGAACAGCGATGCGGAACTTGCCGAAGCCGAAACCGAAGTCGAAAAGGTCGAAGAACGTTACCAGACGATTTCGGATCAACTCGGTGAAAACGAGACGATGCTCCGCGAAAAAGAAGAAGATGTCCGCGAACTTGAACGCAGCGCGCAAGACAAGACTTCTCGCCTCAAGCAGAATCAGAACCGCTTGGTCGCCATTGCGGACCAGATGGAATTTTTGGACAATACGATTCGCAACCGCCGCGAAGAAATCGAAAAGAATACGGTCTCGATTGAAAAGTTCGAAACGGATTGCAATAAGCTTGCAGATGAAGCGCAAGTGAAAGATAACGCGCTCCGTGAACTCGAACGCAACCGCGATTTGGCTCGTGAACGCTACGATCTCGTGAGTGGCGATTTGGAAGGTTGGCGTGACGAAGTGAACCGTCTCCGCGACGACATGATTGAAAAGATGAAGGAACTGAACGACGTTGGCCGTCGTCAGGAATCCTTGCAGAACAATCTCGACCGTCTCCGCGAACGCATCACGAACGAATGGACTGTCGATTTGGACAATCCCGAAAATGTGGAACGTGTGGAATACACGCAGCCAGAAGCCGACCGTGAAATTCGTGAACTCCGCGGCAAAATCAAGGAACTTGGGCCGATTAACATCAACGTGATGGAAGATTACGAAGACGAAAAGAAGCGTTTGGAAGAAGTCGAAAAGCAGTTCGACGACCTTGACCGCGCTCGTGCATCGCTTGACCGCACCATCACAAAGCTCGATGACATTGCCCGCCAGCGTTATCTCGATACGTTTGCACGCATCCAGAAGAATTTCCAGTTCGTGTTCAGTAAGCTGTTCCTCAATGGCGAAACCAAGATGAGCCTCGTCGAGAAAGTCGATGAAATGGGCAAGCCCATGGACATTCTCGATGCCGATATCGAAATCAACGTCCGCCCGACAGGCAAGAAAATGCGCGGTATCAAAGCGCTCTCCGGTGGTGAACATGCGCTTACTGCAACGGCGCTCCTGTTCGCAATTTACATGGAAAAGCCGTCTCCGTACTGCGTGCTGGACGAAGTTGACGGTCCGCTTGATGACGCTAACGTCGGTCGCTTTATGGCGCTCCTCCGCGAATTCAGTAAGCAGACCTTGTTCATCGTCGTGACCCATAACAAGCGTACCATGGCCGAAGCCGACATGCTCTACGGTGTGACCCAGGAAATCAAGGGTATTTCCCGCATCGCTAGCGTTCAGCTCGCCGACGCTACGAAGTTCGCTATATAGACCGCTCGGCTCTATTGTCGTTTTTTTTGTATCCATGATTCTCTCGTCTTTCGTCTCTCGTCTGCCTTCTCTGAAAGGTTTCGCTCTCGCGGCTGCGTCCGCCATTTGCTACGGTACGAATCCGCTGGGAGCTTTGCATTTGTACGCCCAGAATTACTCGCCGGAGACGGTCCTCTTTTACCGTTTTTTCACGGCGGCGATTCTCCTTTTTGCTGTCGTTCTTGCGAAAGGTTCGCATTTTAAAATCTCGTTCCGCGAGTTCCTTGCGCTTGTCGCGTTCGGATTCCTCTTTGCGGTGAGTTCGCTTACGTATTACGCATCCTTCAAGTACATGGATGCAGGCCTAGCCTCCACGCTTCTGTTCCTGTACCCGCTCGAAGTCTCGGTGCTTATGGCGATTTTCTTCAAGGAACGTATAAAGGCTTGGACAATCGCTTCTATCGCGGTCTCGATGGCGGGCGTGGCGCTCTTGTATCGCGGCGACGATGGCTCGACGCTAAGCTCAGTGGGGTGCCTGCTGGTGTTCTTGTCATCTATAAGCTATGCGATTTACATGGTGATGGCGAATCGTATCAACTTGCAGATGGGCTCCGTGAAGATGACTTTTTACGCCATTTGTTTCTGCCTATTCTTCTTGTTGCTTTATTCGGTAACGTTCGGTTCGGGCCTCCCGCCGCTCTTTACGCAGGCCAGTTCGTGGGGTTGGGGCTTTATGCTGGGCCTTGTGCCGACGGTGCTCTCGCTCATCTTCATGGTCAAGGCCGTGAAAATCATCGGCTCCACGCCCACGGCAATTCTCGGGGCGCTTGAACCCGTGACCGCCGTGACCATTGGCGTGACTGTATTCGGCGAAACGTTAACGACTCGCATTATTGCGGGTATCGCCTTGATTCTCGGCGCCACTGTGCTTGTGGCCGTGAAAAAGTAAGTGTTGGGCTATGGGGACGCCCCTTACGGGGACTTTGAGGTATGGGCTTTGATCGTTCGAATTTGAACTTTTTGTTCATGTGGCTAGTCAATCTGATTTTTTTTTGCTTGTTACTTTAGTTGGTTTTGCATGTACATTGTCACCCCGGCCATCGTGCCAGCGGCACCTTTGGCATAAGTCATCTTGAGCGAATCGTAAGTGGAGTTGAATAATCCAACTAAGTTCTATATAATACATTTTGTTCTTTTTGGGGCGACAATTCCCGCAAATTTCTACGTTTTTTCCTCATTTTTCCGGAACTTTTTAACGGTTCCGTTTGTATTTTTATTTACATGAAAAATTTATCTCAAATTCTTTTGCTTTTTTCAATTGCAGCGATGTTCTCGTCGTGCAATAATTCAACAATTAGCCCGGAACCGATAAGCTACACTTCGGATGGCAAATGTACGATTGAATCGTCGGATGAAAAAACGCAAGAACAATTGGACTTGCTGCGCTCTTTTTGCGATACCATCTTTGTTCATAGTGTCGTGGATCTTTATAAAGATACTGTCTATGACGATACTTTGATTACAGGCAACGAAAAATACACTAGTTTTATCTATTTGGACCGTAAAACAGATAAATACGATACGCTTACCAATTTCACGGCTGAAAAAAGCGGGGATTCGGGTCCGTGCGATAGTGTGCCTATTTATTGCACTCTTGATTCTTCTGACGTTAAAAAGACGTTTACCTGCACACAAGCTAGCATTTGTTATTCATCCAGGCTTCTGATGAGTCAAGCCGAGATTGTTAAAACTCGGTTGCCGGATCCTGTAACAAGAACACGCAAGTCTGTGTGTTCCCAACCGGGGTATCGCTGTGTGATTGATTCTGTTTATCACACATTCCATACGACATATCGAACTAAAACTCGTGACACAACGTTCCTGAATTATGGCCCAAAAGCTTGGACGGATTATGTTCCTGCCATCAATGCGCCTGCGTTTGATACAGCTGCGTTCCGCAGTGCGTTAGATACGCTAGACACGCAAAAAGAAATTTTTGGAATGGATACGTTGTTCACAGGATATTCTATTTCAGTGGAAGGATTGCCGGACTGGGCATCGACAAGAAAAAAAGATGTGTGTAAGACGGTTAAGGATTCTGCATCGATTTGCGTTGTTACAATTACGGATGTGCTTCGCCCTTATGGAATAGCATATACTTACCCAACGCCTTATTACCAAAATTCCTTTTATCTGACAAACTATCTTGAATCGCCTTTGGAAAAGGATACGCTTATCACTTGGACGTTGAAATACAGATATAATAGGGGTAACAATTTCAAAAATCTCGATTCCCTGACCATCACAACGCTGTTTAAAGGGATTTAGCGTAGTTTTGCCAACTAAAACTTTACTGGATCCTATCGGTCGCATGCGCTCCCTCCAGGATGACGGCATGTGGTGCGTTTACAGGATCCACATTCTAAGTTTCCTCTTTATATTGCTATATTCCACACATGCAGACTTCATGTTCAATTTGTAAGAAAGAGTTTAACGACAAGGTCGGGATGTCACCCTTGCAGGGGAATCTTGCCATTCGCGTCCGCAACAAGATTGGCAATATCTGCCCCGAATGCCGCACTGAAATTTGCAAGACCAAACGTGGCCGCTGGAAGATGTTCTTCTACGATTTGAAAGTCGGCTTCTTGTGCTTCTGGTTCCTAGTGCCTATCGCCATTATCTTTATCGCGTTTACGCTTTATCTTGCGTTATACGTGCTGTAGCGATGATGAAACGGACGTTGGCGGTTTTTGAAATTCTTGGTTTGCTCGTAGCGACGTTTTTGTCAGGGTGCTCTTCGCCAAAGAATGAAAACAGCAAGCATTTTTTGTGGAAAGTTTCTGACGAAAATTCTAGCGTTTATATTCTCGGAAGCATTCACTTTGCCGATAAGACGTTTTATCCGCTCGATTCCGTTATTGTGAATGCCTTTGACCGTTCCGATGAACTCGCTGTAGAAATTGACATAAGCGATTCTTCCGTCATCAAGGAAAGTGTGAGGTTGTCGTCGGAACTGGGTGCACTCAAGGATGGAAAAACTTTGGATATGGTTCTTCCTGAAGTTGTTCTCAATTCGCTTGATAGCATTTGCCTTTCGTGGTATATTCCATCGGATTTCTTTTACGGATATAACCCGTGGGCGGCGGCGATGACTTTGAGCGCAATTGCTTTGCAACGTACAAAGTTTGATGCAAGGCTTGGTATAGATTTGTTCTTCTTGACGAGAGCACATGAAAAGAAACAAATCATTTCTCTGGAAACGGTTGAAGAACAGGTATCTGTATTTACGGGTGTAGGAATCCCGGATTCGATAGGAATCTTTTATTTGAAAAATTTGATTCAAGAAATTGCGATGCTAGATTCTTCTATTACGTTGTTCAGACGAGCGTGGAAAACAGGAAATGACTCGCTTTTCCATGTGGCAATGAACTTGAGTACAAAAAAATTGGACCATTCAGATTCGCTGCTTTTGGAAGTTGTGAATGAAAACGTTTATTATTCTCGTAACAGAAAAATGTCGGAATCGGTTGAGAAGTTCTTGGCGGAAAACCGCAATGTGTTCGTTGTTGTCGGGGCCGCGCATCTGATTAGCGAAAAAGAAAATGTCATTGATATTTTGCGCCGCAAAGGCCTGACCGTTGAACAGTTGTAAATTACTTCTAACTTCCTACCATCTACTTCCTACTTCCCACTCGACCCCTGTTTACATTCATAACATAATCTTTGAAAAATTGCGAAAAACTTAACGATTTTTTGTATATATTATTCTAAAAAGTTTTTCCACCGCAATGTGGCGTTCCCGCACGACGGTCTTTATGAGGTTTCATGTTCTTAGAAAAAATCAAGTCCCCTGCCGACGTGAAAGCGCTGGATATCAAGAGTCTCGAACAGCTTGCCGCCGAAATGCGTACGGCGATCATTCAAAAGCTTTCCAAGCGTGGCGGTCACGTGGCGCCGAATCTCGGATTTGTCGAGGGCACGATTGCACTCCACTACGTTTTCGATTCTCCGAAGGACAAGATTGTCTATGACGTGAGCCACCAGAGCTACAGCCACAAGATGCTTACGGGGCGTGCTCAGGCGTTTTTGGACGAATCGCATTACGGTGATGTGACGGGCTACAGCGAACCGTCTGAAAGTGAACATGACTTTTTTATGGTGGGGCATACTTCCACGTCGGTAAGCCTTGCGCTTGGCCTTGCGACCGCACGCGATGTGTTGCGTGGGTCGGGGAATGTGATTGCGGTAATTGGTGACGGTTCCTTGAGCGGTGGCGAGGCTTTTGAAGGTCTTGACAATGCGGGCGAATACGCGACGAACTTTATCGTGGTGGTGAACGACAACGAAATGTCCATCGCCGAAAATCACGGAGGCCTCTACAAGTCCTTGGCAGAACTCCGGGCGACTGCGGGCAAGTCCGAAAACAATTATTT
>JAFWRL010000176.1 GCA_017520105.1 Fibrobacter sp. | reverse complement strand
TCGCACGGTCGTTATTGATGACCGCACTTGGATGGCGGACAACTTGAATTACAATGCGCCCGGCAGCACTTGCTATCGGGAAGACGAAGACAACTGCATGGTCTATGGTCGCCTTTACACATGGGAGGCTGCAAAGTCCGCTTGCCCTGCTGGGTTCCGCTTGCCGACAAATGCAGACTTCGAAAGCCTGTGGAAAGCGGCGGGTGGCGATTTCAATGCGGGCTACCTTATCAAGGCGAATTACGGATGGTCCGGCGAAACGAACGGCAACGATACGCTCAAGTTCAGCGCAATGCCCGCGGGCAACATGTTCGATGACGGAACGTACGGCAACGAAAACAAGTTCGCGTTCTTCTGGAGCTCTGACACTGAAGGCGATAAAGCCTCGGTTTGGTACCTTTCGTCAAAGTCCATGGGCTTTAGCTACATGATGAAACCGAAAGCGTTCGGATTCTCCGTCAGGTGCGTGAAAAACTAAAATTAATTTATTCTAAACACTGGACGTGCAGTCGAAGACGGCGCTTATGCGCTCTGTAAAAAAACTAAAATCAAATAGCTTAGAACGCCTGGTATATCTTGAAAATGGCGAGAATTTTGCCGATAATTGCCGGGATGCCCGGGCACAAGAAGCAAAGTATGACACGCGTCACACGGTTTTTCCACCAGCGCCTGACTTGCCAGATGTCGTCGGTCAAAGTTTCCATTTCGGCCACGCGAGGTGGTCGGACATAAGCTTGCGTGAGTGCCGTGAAAAATCCGACTCCTATCAGCGGTGTGAGACCCGTAAACGGAGCCATGACTAGCGCCACCAGTATGGTGAGCGGATGGCCGCCAGCGATAATCGCACCAAGCGCAGCTCCTCCGCCGGTGAGCATTGCCCATTGAAGGCTCAGTTGCCCGGCCTTCTCGATTCCTGCGACGTAGCCGACAAAGATGATACTTGCAATAATCAGGAACGTTATGCTCCAGCCGAGAATTTTCCAAAGCGATGACCCTTTCGGGATGACGGAGATGGATTCTTCGCTTGGGAGTTCCTTGTCTTCTTCGATGATGCTTGCGATGCCGCGCATGTGCCCCGCACCTACAACAGCGACGACCTTGTCCCCTTGTGCGTTCTTGATCTTGCTTGCGAGGAACTGGTCACGTTCGTCGATGAGCACTTGCTTGACTTCGGGGTAGCTCTTGCCGAACTCCTGCATCATGGAATTGAGTGCGTCCTTTTCCTTGATTTTCTGGAGTTCTTCTTCGCTGATTTCGGTCTTGTCAAAAATGCTTGCGAACAAACCGGCGAGAAGATTGAACTTGCGGTACCACGGAGTGCATGCCCAGGTACGCTTGAGCGTTATCTTGATGTCGCGGTCGGCGAGTACAAGCGGAATGTTTTTTTGGCTCGCGATATCGACGGCTTCTTTGAGTTCGGAGCCGGGCTTTACTCCCGTTTGTGCTCCCATGCGCTTCTGGTATGATCCGAGGACCAAGTTCGCAATGAGGGTGGCGAGTTGTTTTTTTCTGATAACATCCCGCAAATCTGTATTTTTCCAGCGGTCGGGGTCCTGGATGGACTTGAGACGGCCTTCGTCGAGTTCTACGCAGACGGTGTCAGGGGATTCGTTTTCGATAGTGTTGTGGACCAGTTCCTTGGAAACTTGTGAAATATGTGCAGTCCCGACGAGGACGATTTCTCTGTTGTCCTTAGTGTGGATTCGATATACGTCGGACTTTTCTTCCGACTCGGGTTCATTGTTTTCGACTGACTGTGCTTTAATTTCGTTCATACGGTAGTGGTAATGTAGAAAAAGATGGGGGATTTATCCATAAATTGGGAATTTTGAGCACATTTTAGGGAAAAAAAGGAACAACTTAAAAAAATTGTGAGAAATATGTGTATATTTTAGTAGGATTTTTTTTGGAGGCGAACCCCATGAAAAAGTTAACAGTTCTTTTATCTACAATCAGTTTGTTCCTTCTCGGTTGTGCTGGTAGCACGCCGAAGGTAGATGACGGCGATGCATTGGACAATGCTCTCGTCTCGTTCACGTCTAGTGTCCAGAGTTCCCGCTGGCAAGAGGCCCTTAACTATGTGACGCCGGACGAAGCCCGCCAGATTGGTACTTCGGATGGCTACGAATTCTTGCCGGAATACCAGACGGCCGCTAGCCGTCTCCCTCTCTCCACGCTTCGCAAGGCCGGTCTTGGCGTCGATAGCGAAGGTCGTCTCGTGGGCATCAAGGCTGTCATGGACGAAACCAACGAACGCTACAAGGTTTCCGAAGAACAGGCCAAGGTTGGCACGAACCTGAAGCAGATGGAAGATGACCGTATCAAGCGCCGTCTTGAAGAAGGTCAGAAGATCCTCATGGAAGAAGAAAATACGGCCCATCAGGAACAGCAGGTCGAAGTTCTCACCAACCGCCTCACTGACGACGAAAAGCGCAAGTACGGCAGCACCGGTGAACTTCTCGCTCCGGAATCCCGTGATGACAACTCGGTCGAATCTTACAACGATGCTTACAAGTAATTTAGTCGTTTTGGCCTAGCTTTTTGTAGATTAATCCCCGACGGTTGTTCGGGGAATTTTTTTTTAGGAGTGTCTCATGAAATCGTTTTTTACTTTGCCGTTGTTGCTGATTGCGCTTGCCCTTGTCGCTTGCGGACCGGATTGGAGTGTCGGCCCGGAAGATGGCGGCCGCGGTGGTAGCGGAATGAGCCGTAGATACCATTACTATTATGGGGAAGATTGCCGTTACGATTCCTTTGGCCCATATGATTGCTCCGATACTTATGTTTTGTCCCCATCCATGAATGTCGATTTGCGGATTACCCGCGACGGCTATGCAACGCTCTGTGTCGATGACGAATGTTCTTATTACGACCCGGGCGAATATTATGATGGCTACGATCACGGGGATCACTATTATGAATTTTCGGATTACGATACGAGGATGATTGTCTATACGGATGGTACCGAATTGGTGTATGTCGATAACTACGACGGAACGGCTTACTATTATTATTACGAGTATCCTTCTGATTACGATTACTAATACAAATATTTTAGTTTGTACGAATATAAGCGTGGCTGGGCTCGTGAACAATATGCTTGGACGATTTTCAAAAATTTTCGTAGCCCTTGTTGCGGTTCTGTTTGCTTCTACGGCCAGTTTTGCGGGCGTCGTTGTCAAGGACAATGAAGTCAAACGCTCGATTCCTAAAGAAAAAGAAGTCGTTCTAGATAAGATTAAAGAACAGAATCCCGCCATACTGTTGGGCCGCTTTACGGAGAAAACAGTGAATGCAGATGGGGATGACGTTCATCCGTTTATTGGTATGGTGGCAAAAGCGTATGCCGAACACTATCCGATAGAAATTTATCCCGACGATATTTGGCTTTTGTTGCTGGACGGAATCAAGATTCATGTCAATAGCAACCGTGAAAAGTTTAGAGATGAATTTGTCGTGAGTGGTGCTGATTCGGCGCTTGCTATTGAGGACAATTCGTTGACGCTTTCGTCGCCGCCAGAAAAATGGGAACAGGATGTTCTTGAAGTTTATGATTCGCTGTTCCAAAAAATTCCTTCAAAGACGCGGGCTTCTTTTGATGTGAATTTTTCGACGACAACTCCGGTGAGTGCTTTTACGTTCAAGGCGATGCTGATGTCCATTGCGTCTAATTATTTTACGTTTGGAATTATGACGGCTTGCGGAATCCCTGAATTTGCGGTCAAGGGAACGATGCGGGATTGGATT
>JAFWRL010000175.1 GCA_017520105.1 Fibrobacter sp. | reverse complement strand
CGGCCTCAGCACCCAGCTACATCCATAACGAAATTAAAATTTCTATGGATGTGCAAGTTACATCGGTGGCTGATTCATCATAGAAGAACTGTAAACGGAACTAAAGTTCCGAGCCACACAGAGTGCCGAGGTCGCCTTATTCGGAACATTATGCTGTCGCCCCTGCCTCAGCACCCAGCTACATCCATAACGAAATTAAAATTTCTATGGATGTGCAAGTTACATCGGTGGCTGATTCATCATAGAAGAACTGTAAACGGAACTAAAGTTCCGAGCCACACAGAGTGCCGGGGACACCTTACACGGTTCAATTTCTAGAACATGTAAATTTTTGGGGTGTTGCATAAAAAAAACTAAAAAGTTCTTGCTTTTATGAGCAGTAGTTATTATATTTAGTGAACAAAAAGGCAAGTAAACGGATGTGTCGTAAAAATAAGTTGAAAAATGGAATTACGCGATAAATTGAACATTTTGGGGGATGCCGCCAAATACGACGTTTCGTGTTCGTCAAGCGGTTCCAATCGCAACTCGCCCAAAAACGGAATGGGGTGCGGGCACAGTTCTGGCATTTGCCACACGTGGAGCGCCGACGGGCGGTGCATTTCTCTTTTGAAGGTCCTGTTCAGCAATGCCTGCAAGTACGATTGCGCTTATTGCGTCAACCGCCGCAGCAACGATATCCCACGGGCGACATTTACTCCCAAGGAACTGATTGACCTGACTTTGGAATTTTACCGGCGCAATTACATCGAGGGGCTCTTTTTGAGTTCGGCGGTCATCGGTTCGCCGGATAATACGATGGAGCTTTTGATTAAGGTGGCGAAGGAATTGCGCCTTGTGCATCATTTTGGCGGTTATATCCATTTGAAGGCGATTCCTGGTGCAAGCTCTAGGCTCCTGTTCGAAGCGGGGCTCTATGCTGACCGCAGCAGCGTCAATATCGAGATTCCCTCCGATAAGCAATTGCAATACCTTGCGCCAGAAAAGAATTTTGCATCGATATACCGCCCGATGAACTTCTTGGCGGAACGCAAGTTGGAGTACAAGACGGACAAGTCCAGGTATTCGCCTAAGTTCTTGCCTGCGGGGCTGAGCACGCAGATGATTGTCGGGGCGTCGGGGGAGACTGATTTTCAGATTTTGACGCTTTCTGCTGGGTTTTACAAACAACAGCAGATGAAGCGTGTCTATTTTTCGGGGTACATTCCCATCAATGCGGACAAGCGCTTGCCCGTGCTTACGACGAAACCGCCACTTTTGCGGGAGCATCGGCTGTATCAAGCAGACTGGCTCATGCGTTTTTACAAGTTCGAATACAACGAAATTTTGGATGAAAAGAATCCGTTTCTGGACCCGGATTTGGATCCGAAAGTGGTGTGGGCGTTACGTCATCCGGAATGTTTCCCGGTGGATTTGCAGACTGCCGATTATGAGATGATTCTACGCGTGCCTGGGATTGGCATCCGCTCGGCGCAACTTATCGTCAGCGGGAGGCGTTATTCTAAAATCCGACTTGAACATCTAAAGAAAATGGGGGTGGTACTGAAACGCGCCAAATATTTCATTTACGATAACAACGTGCCGAGAGAATTGCGCAAGCTATATCCGGAGATGATTCGTCCGTTACTTTTGACTGGGAAGCCCAAGTCCGACCAGTTGGATTTGTTCGATAGCATGCCTATGGCGTTACCCGCTCCGGCCGCCTCGCCGCCGAAAGTCGCGCTGCGCCCTCCAGGATGACAATGGGCAGAATGACTGACTTCACGATTGAAACGTCATGTTGAGTGGTGCAACCACGAAACATCCAGTAATTTTTTGTAATGCAGATTCCTAACTCCTAATCAGATTATCGCTTCTCCCAACTAAACATCACTGGATCCTTCAGCCTTACAGGCTTCAGGATGACGCCTCTAAGTTCTACCAACTTCCTACTAACCACCAACCACTAACCACTTCCTACTCCCTCCATGTCTCTCGCAATTCACTACGATTCTACATTCAACGGTTTCTTGAGCGCGGTATTCGAAATTTACCGCCAGCGTCTGGACGTTTCGGGTTTTGTCGCCGAACGCTCCTACGAAGTCGAAAACGAGGCCCCGTCCGACCTTTTTGCACAACCGTTCCATGTCGAAACGTCCGATGAGTCCGCAAACCGCCTTAAACGCGCCATCGTGAACGCCGCAAGCAAGGACGTTCTCGGGTTGCTCGAAACTTGTTTCCGTTCCGAAACGGCTGGCATCGAGATGAACATTCTCGCTTATTTGCGCAAGCTTTTTGCCGGGCTGGACCCGAATTACGGCAAGAACCCTTCCAGCCTCGAAATGATACCGCTCATTACTGTCGCCCGCTCCGTCCGCCGCGAAATGGACGACATGCTTGGAATGGTCCGCTTCAACAAGGCTCCCGACGGCATGTACGTTGCAGAAATTGAACCGAAATACGACATCCTGGACATGCTTATCGGGCATTTCCGCTGCCGTTATCCGAATGGCACGTGGGCGATTATCGACGTCAAGCGTGGTTACGGAGTGTATTACGAAAACTATAAAACCCATTTCGTAACGGTTCCCGATCCGAAATCAATCTCTGCGATTGCTCAGCCAGACCAGTTTACACGAATGTGGAAGTCTTACTACGATACCATGGCTATTAAGGAGCGCCTTAATCCGCGACTCCTGCGGCGTTGCCTGCCGGTACGTTATTGGAAACACCTCCCGGAAAGATCCCTTTTTGTCCGTTAAGGCTCAAATGGCCCTTGCAGGGCTGTTTCTGGCACAAAATTTGCTTGTAATTTCGTGAGGCCAATGCCGAATTATTATATATGGCAAAAAAATTGGTTCTCACAAAATTTTTTAGTTGTATATTTATAATGGATAGATTGATTTATGGAGAAAAGAAAAAATATGAACGGCTCATCTGTAAAACCGGGCTTTTTCGTTCAAGATTCTTGTCTGTATAGCAAGGACAACGAGAAGGTTGTCCTCCGTGGTGTGAACCACATGTTTATTTGGACGGACCGTGAAGGCAAGACTATTCCCGAAATCGCAAAGACTGGCGCGAACTGTGTGCGAATTGTTTGGAATACCCGTGGCCGCATCAGTGATTTGGATAATATTATTTCGCTTTGTATTGCAAATGGCATGATTCCCATTCCCGAAATCCACGATACGACCGGTAATTGGGACCGCCTGAGTGACGCTCTTGATTTTTGGCTTCGCGATGAATCACTCCAGATGATATCGAATCATCAGGAATACTTGATTTTGAACATCGGTAACGAACCGGGTGACAAACCCCAGAGTGCTGATGAGTTCTTCAACGCATACAACATTATCGTCACGAAACTCCGTGCGTCTGGCGTGCGCGTGCCCATCATGATTGACGCGGACGAATGGGGACAGAACGAAAAGAATCTTTTGAAAGTCGGCCCGAAGCTTTTGCGTGCCGATCCGGAACACAACTTGATTTTCTCGATTCACATGTGGTGGCCGACTGAACGTCATAATCCCGTTGCGACCGGCTATGCAACTGTCCAGGACCGTATCAAGGGCGTACTCGAAGATTCCATCAAGCGGAAGGTGCCGCTTATCGTTGGCGAATTTGCTCCTGTGGCCGCCGGCGGCGTCAGGGAAATTCCGTACAAGTTTATCATGTCCGAGTGTGAACGCTTGGGGATTGGCTGGCTCGCCTGGAGTTGGGGGCCGGGTAACTTTGACAGTCCAGAAATGGATATGACGGTTCACGGCTCTTACAATACCTTAGTGGGCTGGGGCAAGGAAGTGACTATCGACAGTCCTCTTGGAATCCAGAACACGAGCGTTATCCCGAACTTTATCCAGAACAAGGATTTCACGACGGGTTCCCAGGGTACAAGCACGAATATCATCGAAAACGGTGATTTCAGTGCCGAAGACCCACTCAGCGGCTGGACTACCGATTTCTGGGGCGGAAAGGGCGACGTCACCGTGGAGAATGGCGTAGTTCACTTCGACATAAAAAAATGCGGCAAGGATTCCTGGAATCTCCAGTTCAAGCAGCATTTTGCGCTCCATAAGGGCGTGACCTACGTGTTCAGCATGCGTGCCAAGGCCGACAAGCCGCGCACGCTCAACGTGAATATCAAGAAGGATTGCGAAAACTATACGCCTTATGCGAACGGCCGTATTCTGGACTTGAGCACGAGCTGGCAGAACTTCAGCTGGAAATTCACCATGAAAGAAGAGACCGATGTCGAAGCTGTGCTCATTTTCGACATGGGCGGAGTGCCTATCTCCTGGAACCTCGCCGACGTCTCGCTTGTCCATGCCCGTAGTGTCGCCGATCGCCTCAATAGGACGTTCCAGCGCAATGTGCAAAAGAATTCCGGCTACTTCAATGCCCCGAATGGTCCGTGGGAATTGCATCTCTACTCGACCAGCGGTACCCTGCTTGACATCTTGGACAAGGGCAAGGGCGGGGAAGGCATGCGCCAGTATCCGAAAATTGAACGCAGCGGCATCATGGTCATCAAGGACTTGAGCTAACGCTTTTTGAAGCGGCTACGGTCGGTGAAAAGTTCAAAAAACGCGCAGCTAATTGCTGCGCGTTTTTGCTTGATGCAAAGGCTTATTTATGTTTCTTTGATTTTTTAGCAGGCTTTTTAGCGGACTTTTTTACGGATTTGTTCGCTGTATTTTTGGCCGGGGCCTTCGCTGCTTTTTTGACTTTGGCTGTCTTGGCTTTGGAGGTCTTGACCTTATCCGTTGTCGCCTTTTGCGCGGTTGCTTTTGTAGCTGCGGTGTCGGCTGCGACCTTTGCTGCAACTTTGGCAGTCGCTGTTGCTTCGGTCATCGTCGATCTTACGAATGCCAGAACCTCTGCGCCGATTTCATCGTAGAGCTTGTCCCAAATGTCGGAAACCTTGTCGATAATTGTGAGGTCGTCCATGGCGTATTTCTTGCTGACCTCAGGAACTACACGATAGACGTTGTCTGCACCGATGTTCGCTTGAGCCTGGAAGAATCCGGACCGGCCTGTGCGTGCGACCCATTCTTCAAGGATGTATTTGCCCCAGCCGATGATGCTCATGTCATCAGGAGCCTTGTTGGGGTGGCGCATTCCCGTGTTGAACGAGAGAATCTTGTAGTTGCCCTTGAATTCCGGAACTTTGTTCAGACCGGATTCCAGCACCATGATGGGGTCGTTTGACCACATGCCGCCATCGCAATAAATTTCCTTGACACCGTTTTTGGTGCGGCTCACTGGCTCGAAATACGTGGGGGCGGAGCAGCTCGAAAGCACTGCAAACCACTGGTCCGTCATTCCGTCACCGCGGTCCCAGACCTTTTCGACGCTATCGCCGTTCATGAACGTTGCCGGGATGTAGATTGGTTTTTTGAATTCGTACATCTTGTAGCGGAAATTTTGCTGCAGGAGTTTCTTGAGATTGGAGTTGTCGTAACGGTAAAAATTCTTGCTAAGAAGCTTTGCGGCGAGGCCCACTTTGGTGAAAATGGCTTTCAAGTTGTTCTTGTAAAGGTCGTAGAGCTGGGCTGCTGACATGCCCGAGCAAAGGCCTGCCGCCACGATGGAACCCGTTGACGTGCCGGCAAACGCGAATCCGGCGTCAGCGAGACTCATGCCGAGATCGGCTTCGAGACGACGCATGAACTGAAGGGGGCCAATACCGAGGGCGCCACCGCCCGAAATTGCAATAGCAAGTTTCATTATTTTCTCCTTGGTTAGATGGGGCTTAATCCCCGCACTATTAGTAGCTTATATAAATTATTTTTCTTTGATTTGTAAAAGTGTAATTTTTTTTTACAACGCATGCCGCTTATTTTGTGCTAACATGACGGCATGGTCGCCTCTACAAATTATTCTAAATAAACGACTTCGCCGATGAGCGGCATGAACAAAGGCTTGCCAGATTCCTTGGCGGCCTTTTTTGCGTTTTCGAGCGGCTCGTAATACGGATGCTTGCTCAGGCAGAACTTGGAATGGTGAACCGTGATGTAGCGAGCGGCGCCAAGGTCTTTCATCTCCTGGCCTAAATATTGCGGCATCGTGTGGACCTGCGCCCAGTCAGGATTGTACTGCCCGTTTTCGAGAATCCCCAAGTCGATGTTCGGGAATTTTTGCCCGATTTTTGCGAAATGCTTGCCGTACCCGCTGTCGCCGCCAATCCATATAGTTCTTTTGGGCGTTTCAAGCACGAACGAAGCCCATAGCGTCTTGTTCTTGTGCAAATCGCGGCCCGAAAAATGCCTTGCCGGTGTCGCCGTGACCTTGAAACCGCTCTCCAGTTGCGTGGAATCCCACCAGTCCATCTCCAGAAGTTTTTCGACGGGATAGTGCCAGTACTCCAGATGCGAACCCACGCCAAGTGCCGTAATCACCTTCTTAACGCGAGGCTCCATTTCCGTGACGACCTCGTAATCCAGATGGTCCCAATGGTCGTGGGTGATGACAAGGTAATCGATGTCCGGCATATCGACAGGCTTGTAAATGTCCGTGCCCTTGAACATCTTGTTCGCAAAACTTACCGGAGAACCCTTGTAAAACACCGGATCCACGAGAATCTTTTTCCCGGACAAGTTCAACAGGTAAGAGGAATGCCCGAACCATACAATCCAATCCTTGTCCGCAGGGAGCGATTTGACATCCGTTTTGATAGCGTGAATAGCTGTGTCCGGAACGGTATTCTTTTTCTTGTTGAACATGAATTCGCGCCAAACAGTGAGCGTACTCTTGTTGCCCGTCATGAATTCAGTTTCTTCTGCGTTCACGAACTGCTTCTTTTTGACATCGTAATTCGGCGACTGCTTGATGCGCTCCAGACGCTTGCCCTGCGGAATCTTCCCAAAACTCGCTTGACTCATGAACAGCACGCCAGCGTCTCCAAGAATAAAAAGAATAGTAAGGATAATCGAGGTAATCATGAAATGAAAATAGAAAATTTGGTACAAAAAAAACGCCCATAAAACTGGACGTTTGTTATAAAGGTGTTGCTAAATGGCTATTTTGCGTTTATTTGTTTTGCGTTAAAGAATTTTTTTGAACTGGATCGAGTCGCACATGGGATTTATAGTAACTAGTTCGATGCTTGGTTCAGCTCCGGGATAGACCGGTGTGACTTCGGCGGCGAAGAAATAGTTTACGCCCTTGGTTACTTGTGTGGCGAGGAATGCGAATGGCTCGATCTTGGAACCTCTAAAGTTCGCGATAACCGTTTCAAAAGCTTTCTGAGCTTCGTCGGTAATTTTGAAATTTTCGTTGATGGTGATTCCACCACATGCTGGTGAAAATCCGTCAAGAACAGGCTCAATATAGACGAGCGTTGCTTTTAGCGCACCAGGAGCCACGTTAAAAACGATGAGAACAACGTTCTTGGTGCTTGCTACATCGCTGATAATTTGTTCGGCGAGAACGGCATAATTTGTCCCGTTGACAACTTGGGAACCGAGATAAGCAATTGGCCTGTATTTTGCGCCGATTAATATCTCATTTAGTTCAATTATAGCTGAGGCGACTTTTTCAGGCATGGCGTCCAAACTTATTTGGAATATCCATCCACCGCATTTTTTTGAATCTTCCATTTTATTTTCTCCTTGTATTTTTAATAGTAATCAAGGCTTTTTTTGCCCTTCTATTTATTTATTTCAAGGAGGTAAGATATTACTCTTTTATTTTGTAGTAAAAAATGTTTACGTTAAAGACCAATTAACAATTGTTTGGCGATTATTAATAACTGTGACTATAGTTCCCAATACAAATCCTAGAACGGCTGTCAGTATGTATCCTTCGGTTTTAACTGATAAAATAATCAATCCGTATGCGTTTTGTGCTTCTGAAACCTCAGTATCCAAAAAAACGTATTACTGCAAAAAGTACAACTAAAGTAATGCTTGCTGTTGCTGCTAGGTAATTTGTAATCCGTTTATTGCGCTTTTGCCTAATCAAGATTGCTCGTCGTTTTATTTCTTTTAGAGCATTCTCTGTCGTGTATTTCATGTTTCCCTCCTTAACGATAATTATTCTTTTTAAAGATTTATGTATTAATATCTTGAACATTTCATTTTACTCAATTCTTTGTTGTAAATAAAAAGAAAGGCGCTCAAAAACTGAGCGCCTTAAGAGGTGTGTTTGAAATTCATTTGGACAAATAATGTCCTTTACGCGTCTTAAAATTCTGTTTGTCAACAATAATGTTTGTATGATTGTTTCACCCTTTTTTCTTATTAATTGCATGTCCGTGCTTTTTTACTCACTGGATTAGTGTAAAATAAAATTTTATTAGATTGTTCTGATATTTTTTTATAATATTTTATATAAAAGCTAAAACTTATAGTTTGATTGATAAACTGCTATCAATCTTTAAAGTTTTGTAACGAAAATATTACATTAAAGTGTGAGAAGTTGTCTTGATGGGAGATACGGGGTATGTCTGACAATGATGGAATATTGTATATTCGCTTTCTGGCAGAGAAAGACCAAGATGCTCTTGAGGTACTTTTCAATAAATTTAGGGATAGCCTGATTCTATTTCTTTTTGGCTTTGTTCAAAATGCCGATGTTGCCGAAGAACTGATGATGGATACTTTTGCAATCCTTGTATCTGGTACGGCGTGTTACAAAAAAATGGACGAAGCTTCTTTTAAGACATGGCTTTTTGCTATCGCCAAAAATCAGGCGTTGCTTTACTTGAGAAAAAGCAGAATTAAGTTTGTTTCTCCAGAAAAAGATTTTTTGAATAATGTTGAGGCCGATTCCAGTTTTCAGCCTGTTGCAGAGCTTCTCAAAAATGAACGGGATACGCAACTATATAAAGCGATGAAGATGATTGATTCTGATTATAGACAAGCGTTATTCCTTTTGTATTTCGAAAATATGAAGCCCGAACAGATTAGCCGGGTCATAAAAAAGAATATCAAGCAGACGTACAACATCCTTGCCAGAGGCAAGGAGTCGCTCCGTGCCGCGTATGAAAGGGTGGCAAAATGAGTGGGCTCCTCGTTTTTGCGTTATATTGCTGAATAAAGTCCATAGCGAGGCAAATAGGTAAAAAGCCGGACTGTCAGTTGACAGAACGGCTTGCAGATATGGGTTTTAGGATGAGATTTTTTAAAAGGTTATTTCACGCCCTGTAATATACAACATTTGTTTGTGTGAGATGTAATTTTTTTATGATTTTTTACAAATTCATTTCTATATGAAACACTAGTGATACATTAAGCATTTGTAGATGTGTTATGATGATACAGAATTTGTAAATTTGTTTGTGTTTTTTATGAAAACGTAAGTTTTGCTCGCTTCTCTAGGGGCAATCGGCAGTGTTTACGCTTGCTGCTTACTTCCCAGTGTCAGCTACCCATTTTTGTCAATGCAGTTTTTTTCGCGTTCGTATTCGCCCACAATGTAATCGGGGCCGTTTTCCCACAAACCTGTTTCCTTGTCAAAAAGGCATACGGCGGTCGTTGATTCCATAAAATCCGCAATGGCGGTAGTCATGTCGTAATTCTTCTTGTCCATCAGTTCGCGGATAGACATCTGCGCAAGCAGGCACATGGCAAATTCAATCTTATTTTCCATGGAGATAGACCTCTTCTGCCGAAAGAAATTTTAGGCAATTGAGAGCCTTGGGCGTACGTAAACACCACTGGTTGGTGAGATTTTCCGGTTCCAGAAAACTGATGGCGAGTTCTGCGGCCCTGTCGGAATCTATTGGTCCATAGACCCCGTCCAAGAATGCCGTAATGACTGTATTCGTCTGGTCGTTTGCAATTTTGCCGCAAATCAGGTCGTAGCCTGTCCATTTTTCAAATTCGCCAGGAATGCAGCCTTGCTTTCGATGGGCGACAACACAACGAAGCCAGGGAATATCCGCATTCTTGAATTCGTAAAGCGACAGATTTTCTGACGGAGTGAATTCAAAAGCATTAACATAGCCCTTTGACGGCTGTGTCGTTAAAACTTTCTGTGTAAGGGCTTTCTTGACTGAAGTCGCGACGAATTTCTGTGCCTGAATTTTGCTCGTTGTGAGGTAAAAACCTTGCCCGAAATCCTTTCCTGCCACACATCGGGACAAGTCCGGGTTTTGAACAATGCAGAAGCTTCCATGATAAAGGATTATCTTGTCACTCATGGCTGAACCCCTTGATTTCTAAGGTAAGCCTCGACTTCATTGAGGTTTGCCGGATCCCCCTGCACATGGAACTCTTCGTACATGTCCTGCATAAAATCATAGACCTTGAACTGACTGAATAACTTTGCAACCTCCGGCATATCCTTATGCCAGGTCTTGGCGGCGAGCCGTAAAAGCCGCACTTGAATCAAAATCATTTCGTCTTTTCGGTCCATATTTCTGTTCCTTCAATTCAAATAATAATAAAAAAGACGGGTGAAGAAAATCTTCACTCGTCTTTAATTTTGAAAGGAGATCCCCGGTCAAGCCGGGGAGGACATCCTCAAAGGCCCGCAGGGCCGCGCTCATCGCCCAAAGCGACGAAGTCGCGAGCGACCTCAAACCTCAAAGGCCGTAAGGCCGACCCCATCGCTCGAAGCGACGAAGTCGCGACCTCATAGCTCTTACAAGCTAATCAGCCCTTCGGTGTCCTTGCTCATGGCGTCGTAGAATGCGTAGCGGGCGTCAACTTCCTTCTGGAGGTCGTCGGCGAGCTTCTTGGCCACTTCCGGATTGTTACGGGTGAGCTGCTTGTAGCGGTTTTCGGTGTAGATGTATTCTGCAACCGGAATCGTCGGCTTCTTGGAGTCGAGGATAAGCGGAGCCTTTCCTTCGGCGGCGAGAGCCGGGTTGTAACGGAGCAGAGTCCAGTAACCGGAATCCACGGCCATCTTCTGGTGCTGAAGCTGGCTGTTGAGATCGAAACCGTGGTTGATGCAGGGGCAGTAGCAGATGATCAGGGACGGACCATTGTGAGCTTCTGCTTCCTGAAGAACCTTCAGGGCCTGGGCGTCGTTTGCGCCGAGGGCAATGCGACCGACGTAAACGTTCTTGTAGCTCATGGCGATGAGGCCGAGGTCCTTCTTGCCAGCGCGCTTACCAGCGGCAGCGAAGAGGGCGACTGCGCCACGGTTCGTGGCCTTGGAAGCCTGTCCACCGGTGTTGGAGTACACTTCGGTATCGAGGACGCAGATGTTCACGTTTTCACCGGTTGCCATGACGTGGTCGAGACCACCGTAACCGATGTCGTATGCCCAACCGTCGCCACCGAAGATCCACACGGACTTCTTCACGAGGTAGTCGGCGAATTCGTCGCGGAGGCTGACGGATGCATCGTCGGTAGCACCGGCGAGGGCTGCCTTAAGGGCGGCAACGTTTTCACGCTGGGCCTTGATGCCGGCTTCGTCATTCTGCTCCTGCGTCGTGAGCTTTTCCTTGAGTTCGGCAGGAACGTTCACGGCTTCGAGGAGGCTAAGAGCCTGCTTGGTATGCTTCGTGATAGCGAGGCGCATACCGAGACCGAATTCGGCGTTGTCTTCGAAGAGGCTGTTGGCCCAAGCCGGACCGCGGCCTTCCTTGTTCTTTGCCCACGGAGTGGTCGGGAGGTTACCGCCGTAAATGGAGGAGCAACCCGTAGCGTTCGCGACAACCATGCGGTCACCGAACAGCTGAGAAACGAGACGCACGTAAGCGGTCTCGCCGCAGCCTGCGCAAGAGCCGGAGAATTCGAACAACGGTTCGAGGAGCATGGCCTGCTTGACGAGGTTCTTGTTGATCTTGGTGCGGTCGAATTCCGGGAGGTCGACGAAGAAGTCCCAGCACTTGCCTTCCTGAACCTTGATGGGTTCCTGCGGCACCAT
>JAFWRL010000174.1 GCA_017520105.1 Fibrobacter sp. | reverse complement strand
CGCCGCTCGGCATTGCTGCCTCGCTCGACTTGCATGTATAAGACACGCCACCAGCGTTCGTTCTGAGCCAGGATCAAACTCTTCATTGATTTTCAAATAGTCTGTCCTGTTTTCCGTAAATCTAGACTTCCAAGAAATCTTCTTGGGCCGTCACTAAGCATATCTCCGATTCCTTCAATCTTCCCGGAAGTCTCGCGGGCTTCCGTCTCGTCCGGGCCGTTTTGGGGGACCCGTTCGAGGGTGAAGCCAATTATAGAATTTTCAGGGAAAAAGTCAAGGGGGTAACGCGAAAAAATTTCATTTTTTTTCACTTTTTTCGATAAAAACGGGTTGTATGCCGCCATGCGACAGATTATTCACATTCTATAAACAGAAATCTTTTTCGCCGGGGACGGGAAAAGGCTGTACACTTCACTTCGTTCAGTGTGACGAATGAAAAAAGGCGACCCCGCAACGTGTGCGGGGTGACATAAGCAAAAAAACGACTGAACCCTGCTCCTTCGAACCTAAACGATACTCGCCACTTTAGTGGCCTAGTAGAGTTATGCTCTTTGAGTATAATTCAACTAAGGCACTAAAGTGCCAAGTTTCATATATCACTTCATTCAGGATGACGGGCTACGAGAAAACAAGGGTGGAACGTGAAACGAAAAACTCCCCGCACAAGCGAGGAGTTTAAAAACATCAATTACAAATAAATTAGTTCGTTTTGCAGCCGTTCGGGAATTCAGCCGTCAGGCATTCCTGTTCTTCAAGCGGATCGCCTTCCTTGTAAGTGGACCAGTCATCATGCCACTTGAAACGGTTATCCTTTGTTGTGTTTATTCTCGTCTTGTAATGGTCGATAAGATACTGCGGGCATTCCACCTCTTCGATATAGTAGGTCGGATTATCAGCCGCCATGAACCAGTCCGCAAACCAATGGCAACCACGAAGCAAATTGGGGAAACCAGCATTGGCAAATGCAGCGTCGCACATGTCCCTAATGCATTGCTGATAAACTGCAAGCGTATTGTCATAACCGTGCTGGCTCTGACATTCAGTAAGGAAGCCGCCAAAGCCTGCACCCCATTTGATGTTCTGACCATTAACCTGCGTAGAGAGCGCGTCAAAGGCACCCACGCCGCCACCCGGGACCATCAAGTCAAACTGGCCAGCAGGCAAATCGCCAATACCGCCACCAACATCATGACCGATATTGGAAGCCATCACAATCATATGCTTGCCCTTGAGAGCCTTATGCGTTTCCTTCGGGGCATTGTTGCCACTTGCATCCTTGAAACTGCCATCATACTGCAAGTGGAAACACTTTCCGCATTTTCCATCAGCAGTTCCAGCAACGTAACCATAAGAAAGATTGTCGTTCACGGCAATAGGCGCCATGTCCGTACACGTGAACACACCCTTCGCCTTGGCGTTACCGCAAGCATTATCCGTGCCTTCGTAACCAAACCAGAACTGCTGAACGGCATGACCGAGCGTGAACGTCGGGACTTCCACGTCGTGAATATTGCAGTTACGAGCGGTCGTCAAGCCTTTCTGGTAGGATTCTTCAGAAGTCGTATCGGTCTTGCCTTCCTGACCATCGCTAATCCAGGAGCAGTGCGGTTTGCAGGCATCCCAATAACGCGTATTCCAGCCGCGCTTTGCCGTAGCGCTGATGTCCTTGGTATATTCAGCAGGAGGCGGGCCGTAGGATTCGAGCGTCGGGAAACCATCAGGACCAAGTTCAGGACCTTCCGAACTGCTGGAAACTTCAGCAGCAGACGACGCAGGCGTATCGCTGGATGTCGGATTGACTGCAGAACTCAAGCCCGGATTGGAATTGCTCGAAAGCGGAGCTGCCGCACTGGAACCCGGAACAACAGCAGAACTCAAGCCCGGATTGGAGTTGTTCGAAAGCGGAGCTGCCGCACTGGAACCCGGAACAACAGCAGAGCTTAAGCCAGGATTGGAGTTGTTCGAAAGCGGAGCTGCCGCACTGGAACCTGGAACCAAGTTCGTCGATGAAGACAAAATATTCGATTGCGTGGGAACAACCGGAGTAGAAGCATCATCACCACAACCAAAGATCACGGCTATCGCAGTTGCTGCAATCATGGCTTTAAAAATATTATTCTTCATATATCCTCATTTTAAAACAACCCAAACATCGGTTTTCTCTTAAAAATAAGTTTTAGACGGCTTTTTTCAAAGTAAAACCAACTTATATTATCATTAAATGTTCTCTAAATGTGCTCAAAATCAACAAAAAAGGCCGCACAAAAAAAGGCTCCACTATCGTGGATGCCTTTTTTTTGAGTTACTAGTTAATAGTTACTTCGCCCTTCGGGCTAGTTACTAGTAATTGCAATAAGAAAATCTCTAGTAACTAGTAACTCAGAACTGGTAACTATTAATTGCGCAACAGCGCAATTAGTCTCTGAACTTCACCTGCTTGGTGCCTTCTACGACTTCACCAATCTGCGTCCACTTCTCGCCCTTGGCTTCGAGGTGAGCGACGACTTCGGCCTTGTCTGCCGGGTCGATGAACACGAGCATGCCCATGCCCATGTTGAAGGTGGAGTACATCTCATCTTTTTCGACAGAGCCAGCCTGCTGGATGAGCTTGAAGATCATCGGAGGATCCCACGTGGTGCGGTCGATGATGACATCTACGTTGTCCGGGAGGATACGCGGGATGTTGCCCTGATAACCCGAACCCGTGATGTGAGCGAGACCCTGAATCTTCTTCTTGTTGCAGAGATCGATGAGGCTCGGATAGTAGCTGCGATGCGGCATCGCGAGCGCTTCGCCAATAGTCTTGTCCATGCCATCGACCAGCGTATCGACCTTGTAGCCCGCCACATCGAACAACACTTTACGAGCAAGCGAATAGCCGTTCGTGTGAAGACCTGTAGAAGGGAGACCGAGGATGATGGTACCCGGCTTAATCTTCTTACCGTCGATGATGTTTTCGCGTTCCACCACGCCAACGATAGTACCAGAAATATCGTAATCGCCCGGACCGTAGAAGCCCGGCATTTCGGCAGTTTCGCCACCAATCAGAACTAGATCGTTTTCGCGGCAAGCCTTCGCCATACCGGCAACAAGCTTGTCCATGACGCCCGGTTCGAGACGACCCGTGGCCACGTAGTCGAGGAAGAACAGCGGACGTGCGCCCTGCACGAGAATATCGTCGCAGCAGTGGTTCACGATGTCCTGCCCAGGCAGTTCATGCGTACCCATTTCGATATCGACTTTGAGCTTTGTGCCCACGCCATCCACGGAACTCACGAGGACAGGGTCCTTCATGCCGAGATGGTTCAAAGTGAACAAGCCACCGAAGTTGCCCACGTCACCAAGAACGCCTTCATTGAAAGTGGTACGTACGGATTTCTTGACACCGACCATTGCCTCGTCGGCACGTGCCAAGGAAACTCCTGCGTCTGCGTAATTCATCTTTTTTCCTTTGCCCCTTAAGCGGGCTGCGATTCGGCCCTATTTACGGGCACTTTGTTTTTCATCAATATTTCTGAGTGCATCAAGGATGAGGCTTGTTGTATCCGTCATCTGGCTGATGTTCACCACATCCGGCATCACATGCGTATCCAGCTTGAACAAGGTTTCATCGCCCCACGAAAGCAGTTTTTCCAGAGCGTCCGGACCTGCAAGTTTGCCGCACTTGGCGCAGCAAATTCGTCCATCCTGGAAAGCGATGAAGCCAGATTCCCCGGCACATTCGAAAATGACAGTCCCGGTAATGCGGCTTTTTTCCATCGTCTGCGCAAAATCAATAAACGGAAGTACCTTCGCCGAAGCCAAAAGCGACAAGCGCTCGAACTCGTCAAACGCCTCGTTCTTTGCACGGAGACGGCCAGCCATCACTTTATACAAGTAAACCACGATGCTCGGATTCTTGTCCAGGAACTTCACGAATTCTGCCTTCGGAATATGGAGAACCGTGCAACCATCCTCGGAGGCGATAACCGTATTGCTGGTCGGTTCGTTGCACAAGATGGACATTTCGCCAAAGCAGGAGCCGCTTTCTAGAGTTGTGAGGGAACTATAATGGCCGTCAGAAAGAATCTGACCGCAAACCGTGGCACGCCCACTCTGCAATACACAAAAGGAATCGCCCTTGATACCGCCCTGGATGATAATTTCGCCAGCATCATACTCGCGAATCTGGGCGTTCAAAAGCAAATAGTCCGCACAATCCCTTGGAACCAGTTGCAAGAACGGAACACCAAGGTCATATTGGGCAGCAATCCAATCTCCAATACCTGTATGTGACATCATATTAGAAATTATAAATATTTCTATACCATTTGTAATTCGTGTCCAAGGAATTTACCCCCGGAATGGGGCCATTTATGCAATTTGCAAAATTCCACAGAAGCTCCGCCGGTCGCGTAATCGCCCCCTCGTAGAAATCGTTCCCCGCATGGGGCCCCTTGCGCCCGTCATTCTGGAAAACCATTTTTTCCTTGAACGCCCTGATATTCTTTACGCGAGGTTCAAGCGCCACAATCTCGTCGGCGGTCCCAAACGCTGACGGATTCACCCATATGTCAACGCTATCGGCAAGGGCATAGACCTGCTCGAACGAAAAAGCAAGTTCGCGGGACGTATCGGCAGACCACAAGTAACAGCCTCCCGCGTCACGGATCAAGTTGGCGGTAAAGCTTCTGCCTCCAGGCGCATGCCACACGCCACCGTAGGTCATACCGGCGAGGACGCGAGGGCAGGATTTAGTAGACGGTAGGAAGTAGGAAGTAGGAAGGGAGTCATTTGCGGGGGAAGCCTCCCCCTCGCTCGCACCCTGTAGCTCGCTACCCCCTCTAGCGGGGGACACCCCCACAACGCCCCCGTTGCGAGATGCAGAATTTGCAATCAAGTCCCTTAAGGTTTCGTACAAACGCTTTTCATGTTCAAAAATCGAATCGGCAAGCGGGCGGACGCCAAACAGGATTCCGTACAATTTAATCCATTCGAGTTTCGCAAGCGGGCTTTCTTCTTGCCACTCGGACGTAAGCATCAGCGGAAGGCTCGTTCGCGCAATTTGTTCATAATTATCGTAATCGCCTCCCGTGGTAAAGTCAAGTACCAGATCCGGCTTGAGCGCCATGAGCTTTTCCAGGGCACCCGCATCGTAACCGATACTTTCGACAAACTCAGAAGCCTTGCAGGAATCCCGTCGCGTCCGGTAGTAAAGGACGCTATCGACAATGTACTGCCCATCCGAGACGCCGACAATCTTGTCTCGAAGTCCAAGCCGGAGCATGAAACCGACCTGCGAAGTCGAAAGCGCCGCCACCCGTTTGAGCGGTACACGCAACACGGCCGCCGACAGCCACTCCTCCGGGAACCCCCGACGGCGTAAATCGGTCCCAAGCGCCGAAGCTGCCGAATCCATCATCACGAACTTGTGGATCAGCGTATCCTTACCGACGACAGAACGTAAAACGGCAACATCGACTCCGCACAGTTTTCCGATCGAAAAGTAACTACTACCGATATTTTCGAACTGGACCGCCTCGGTGCATTTCGGGACGTTAGCCGTTTCCGGCTCACTGCGGTTACAGCCCGCAATGGAAATCACGCAAGGCCAAATGGCGCAAAAACCCCAAAACGGCACTCCCCGACGCCAAAAACGACGCAAATTCGCCAAAAAATCAAACCACAGCCCTCGGAACGGATTCACAAAAGAGCCTAATTTATTGATTTTCAATGATTTGTAACAAAAATGCATGCACAAAACCGGAAGATAATGTATTTTATTGCTTGACATAATATTACTTTCGGAGATTCCTACTAGGAGAGAGTCTTTATGAAGACAAAAATAGCCTCTTTAATCATGGCAGCGGTGTTTGGCGTTCTCGCATTTGCTACCAATTCGTCTGCAGCCGACGAAGGTTTTTACGACAAGGACCACATCCGTGGTTTCATTTCCTTCGGTGCTGACTTCCGCGGCATGATGCCCGGATTCAACGACTATATCAACAACGTCGCGTTCACGACCAGCGCACTCCAGTCGCCATCAAGGGCTGATACAGCGTTTTTCTACGGACCTGCAAAGAACAACTACAAGAAGTTCAACAAGTTCTATCCCGGACTTCACTTCAATGTCGGTGCCCAGTACAAGCAGTTCCTGACCTGGATAAACTTCAACTTCATGATTACGCAGACTTCTGAACGTCCAAAGTCCAACATGGTCGCCTCAGACACAAGCGGCAACACGATTACGGCTCCGCTCTATGACGCCCGCTGGTTCGCCTACGGTGCCGAGTGGATGTTCGGCTGGAAGACCTTGGGCGAAAACGCATTCTTCAACTTGATTCCGGCCGTGGGTATCGGTTTCAACATGATGAACGTCCACTTCACCTCGAACTACGTCATCTTTGACAACACCAACAAGAACGATTACACCGTCATGCGCGACCGCTACTACAGCACGATGGCCGCCTCGTTCAACGCGGAACTCGAAGCGAGACTCCAGTTCGAACAATTCTCCGTCGGTCTATACGCCGGTTACCACGTCGTTCGCTACAACGAGTTCAACGTCGAAGGCACAGACCTCAACACGCGAATCAACAATACCGACAACGACGGCGACACTTGGTTCGTCGGTCTCCGCTTCACCTGGACGTTCCTAAGCCTCTGGGACAAGAAGCAAGAAGACAAGATTTAAAAGGAACAAACTATTCTTTTAGACGAGCCTCGCCAAAGCGGGGCTTTTTTCATACCCAGACTTCTTTTTGAACCCGCCCGTCTCGTCCAGCGACGCGATGACATTTTTCAAGTAAGTGCTCCACACATTTCCCCGATGAGGATTGTAAGGCAACATGAACAAATTCCTTTCCGAGTGGCGTTTGGGCGGATACTTTTCAGCCACCTCTTCCATGGCAACGTAATAGCCGCTCATTTCGCGCAAGCAAGAATCCGTCCGCCAATAAACAGTCATCTGGTCCTTCTCGTACATAAAGTTCCATCCCAAGAGAAGCATCGGAACTCCTTCCCTTTTCAAGCGTTCCGGCAAGGTCGAGTATTGCCCTTGCGTACTCAACAGCACAAGAACATCAATTTTATGGTAATACGCAAAAAGGGATGCATCTTCGACCAACTGCATGTTGGGCCCCACCCTTTTTACATTTTCTGACAAGTTATAATGAAATTCGATACCGGCACGCGAAAGCTGTTTTTCGAAACGGTCCATGCCGTTTCCCAGCGAAGACTCGGCGCGATCGACTCCTTTAACATAGGGATGATAATAATGCGACTCGATTTCAACGGGGCAGCCTTCGCTACCGAAGAGCCTCATGGCGTAATCCCGGACCCATTCTTTGAGCGCCCTGAAATCCAAACGCGAATGATACCTGTGATACCTTAAGTAGTACTCGTTGACCTTTTTAAGCGTATAGCCGTCCAAAAAGAAACCAACTCGTAACACGGACAATTTGCTCGACATAAAGCCTCCTGATTTTTTGCGTGCTTCTATTTATTAACACGCTTTTTTGCCGAGTTTGTCCGGATATTTTTTGTAAAAAAATTTTAAGAGACCTGCATATGCAATCAATACAATACAAGCTGATCCCGGCACAAGGCCGGGATGACATGAAAAAACAAGGCCGGGATGACATGAAAAAAGATAGGATTTAGATTAAATTACGGTCTTTGAGATCGTCCATGAGTGAACTGGGCATCCACTTCTCAAGTTTTTCGTATTCAGTGTCCTTGAGCTTATTACGTTGTTCGTTAGCCTTGGCCTCGTTGCCGGCATCATGGTAAATACGGATAAGATTCAATACCGAGCACCAGTAGCGAATGGATTTCCCGGTGCGCGCAAGATAATCGGCGGCACTCTTCTCGTAAGCAGTGGCTGCATCGTCATAGCGATTGAGTCTGTAAAGCATGTCCGCCTTGATTTGGAACATAATCGGATGATTCGGAGCTTTTTTAAGCCCGAGTTCGGCAAGTTCCAAACCCTTTTGATAATCCTTGCGGTCGTAGTATATCCAAATGAGCGGTGTCAAGAACAGCGGCCAGAAACGTTTCGACTTAAGAGACGCCTCATTAAGCGTTTTAAGATACGCGTCGCGATTATCCGATTTAAACGGGAGCCATCCAAAGCTGTCATCTACAAAGTAAGCATAAACGGCATAAAACGCCTGCGCTTCCAATTCCGAGGATTCCTCGAAAAGTTTCGCTGCCGAACGCGTCTGCATCGCGCCCTTGACTTCATGGCCCGTTTCCAAAAGAACATACCCGATTTCGTAATTGCGGAGAGCGTCCCAAAGCCCTTCGGTCTTGCAGGATTCCAGATTCTTCGCAGCCGCCTTCAGCGAAACGGTATCGCCCTTGTCGTCGTACAGGCTTACGCGAATGATGTTTTGGAAAAGGCAGCCCACACCGTCATTTTCCAGGCGGAGCTTACGCGCCAAATTGAACGCCTCGACATAGTCGAGTTCCATTGTCTTTTGCGTAATCTGTTCTGCGAGCGCATTTTGCGATGGAGAAAGAGCAAAAGAAGGCCCATCGGCAAAAGCCAGACCACATACCAAAAAACACAATGTGATTATTCTCGAGAACATTGATTCCAATTTAGAAACTTTTGATGTAGCGCACCACATTCCATTTTGGAATATGGCAAAACTTGCCTATTTTTGTAAAAAAATGTATAAATACAATAGATGTTAATAAGAAATAAACATCTTATCAACATTAAAAGGAACGTTTGTTAAACTAAGTGGTTGTCACAAGGCCACTTACAAAACAAACCGAACAACTTGCCAGATAGCCTTTGAACTGGAGGATACCATGAAGTTGCTCCACAAGACGTCAAAAGCCGCACTCTATTACCTGTTCCACCCCGGTTTCCAGACCTTCAAGGAACGGATTAAAGACGAACTCACTTCGACAAGCGGGATAAATCTCGATGATGTCGTCGATGATTCGAATCTCTATGCTTATTACCAGCAAGGCGAATCGGCGGATTTCGTCGCCGCCTGCATCTCCGCGGCCAGCTGCTAGGAAGACCGCAAACGCGGAGCAGCACGTGCGTGCCCTCGCCATTTTCTATATTCCCCGTCATGGATAGAGCACGCCGCCGCAAATTTGGACAGAACTTTTTGGATGTCGAAACCGCCACCGCCATCGCAGGCGACTTGCCCGCGGAAGCCCACGAATTCGTTCTCGAAATCGGCCCCGGTCACGGCGCCCTCACGGAACACTTGCTCAATCGCGGGCTAGAACTTACCGCCGTCGAAATCGACGAACAATGCGTCGAAGTCTTGAAAGAAAAGTTCAAGGGACGCGAAAATTTTCACATTGTAAACATTGACTTTTTGAAGTTTGACCTACAGGCGTTTTTGGACGCTCACGAAAAGCCGTGGGTCACCGGCAACTTACCGTACAACGTAAGTACAGCGATTATCGCGGGGTTAATGCCGCGATTACACTTGACCAAGGGCTTTATGGGAATGGTGCAGCTCGAAGTCGCCGAACGCATTTGCGCCGCCCCTTGCAGCAGCAATTACGGAAGTTTATCCGTACTCGTATCGGCATTCGCGAACACGCAAATTTTACGCAAAATCGGACCGGAGCATTTTACGCCAAAGCCGAATGTCGATAGCGCCACGATGCTCCTCACGCCCCGCGAAGATGCGTTACAGGCGCCCGATGGATTCTTTGACTTTGTCCGTACCGCGTTTACGCAAAAGCGAAAGACTCTCGCCAATTCCTTCGGACGTAATTACGACAAGAAGAAAATCCAGGCGACCATCGAACTTTTGGACTGGCCAACCACCATCCGCGCCGAAGAACTCAGCCCCGAGCAGTTTTTGAATTTCTACAAAGCATTTAAAGACACATCAAATGAACCGCAATGGCAATAGGAACTGTGTAAGGTGATGCCCGCTCAGTGGCGGGCATGACAGTCACACTTCGTCATTCCCGCGTCCTTGTCATTCCCGGCTTGACCGGGAATCCCCCTCCCCCCCCAAAAAAAAAGAAAAATGAAAATCAAAATTCTCATCGACAACATCAGCGGCTACGTTCGCGACATTCGCAGCACTGACAACGCTTCATCAAAGCAATTAAAAGGCGAATGGGGACTTTGCGTCTATACGGAATTCAACGGCAAGCGCATTTTGCTCGACACGGGAGCTTCAGCGCAATTCGCAAAAAACGCCACACTCATGGGAATTGACCTCTCCGCAATTGACGCAGGCGTATTGAGCCATGCGCATTACGACCACGCTGACGGCATGCAGGAATTTTTCGACAAGAACGACCACGCAAAATTCTACTTGCGAGATGCGGCTCGCGAAAACTGCTACCACACGCACCAATTCTTAAAGTTTTTCACGTACCAAGAATACATCGGCATCCGCAAAGGAACGCTCAAAAAGAACGCAGACCGCATCGTATTTGTCAACGGCGACTGCGAAATTTTTCCGGGAGTAACTCTCGTCGGTCACAAGACTCCGAACCTCGACGAAATCGGCAAACGTGCCCACATGAGCGTCAAGGAAAACGGCAAATACCGCCCCGACAGTTTCGACCACGAACAAAGTCTCGTTTTCGACACTCCCAAAGGATTGTTCATCATGAACAGTTGCAGCCACGGCGGTGCCGACAACATCATCAAGGAAATCGAAGCGACTTTCCCCGGCAAGCAAATTTACGCCATCCTCGGCGGATTTCACCTATTCCGTACACCCGACGACCGCGTGAAAGCATTTGCCGAACGCCTCCGCGATTTGAACGTGCAAAAAATCTATACAGGCCATTGCACCGGCCAACGTGCCTACGAGATTTTGCACGACGTACTCGGCGATAAAGTCGAACAAATGCACACCGGCATGGAAATTGAGGTGTAACCCCCAAAAAACAGACAAAACAGATTAATTATTTCAAACAAAAGCAAATCTATTTTTTTATTTATTCTAATTTTCCAATTAAAGTAGATTTCCCTTAACAAGGTATTACCCATGAAAAAATTTCTTATAGTTTTAATCGTCCTCTTCGCCACCACTCTGTCCTTTGCACAAGATCAAGCACACAAGCTTAATATGGACAGAGGCTTCTTTACAACCGACTACACCATCGACGGTCAAGAAGTCGATTGCGATGCTTTCGAACAAGAACTTGCTAAAGTTCCAGAAGCAATCAGCAAATGGAACACCGGTAATGTTTTGAGATACACATCATGGGGCATTGCTGGCGTTGGCGGATTCATTATTGGCTACAACATCGTCCAAAGCCAAAATCCTGCCGCGGAAGACCCAAATGCTTACAAGAGGTATTTGGGATTAGGCGGAGCCATCATTGTCGCCGCGTTTGTCATGGAGTATATCGGCAATTCCAAGAAAGATGGAGCGGTAGAACTCTACAACCAAAAAATTGGAACCATCACAAGCAACGACTCATTCAGCATGGGAATTGTTCCGACCGAACAAGGCGGCATCGCCCTTGCATTCAATTTCTAAAAAACTGAATTTTAATATATATTGGCCATGAAAAAACTTTCCTTAATTCTCATTACAGTATTTTGTATTTCATGTTCTGACGATACAAGTTCGCCAAATGATAGTTCGTCAAATGATTTATGTGACGAATATGAAACAACATTAAATGATTTAACTGAATTAAGAAATTCATTTTTAAATAGATTTGCAAGTGTTTGCAATAATGATGAAAAATGCATTGAAGCACTCAAAACTAGTACTTCTAATAGCCCTGAATGGACTTTTGATGATGTAGAGAATAAAATTGAAGAAAACAAACAAAAATTAGAAGAGTGCAAAAAGTAAATTACACCGGGTCGTTCACCGGTTTACTATAATCGCGTTCGCCAAACAAAGCCGTTCCCACGCGAATCATCGTGGAACCTTCTTCGATGGCGACTTCCAAATCGCCGGTCATGCCCATCGAAAGCTGGTCGAACTTCGCGAACGCTCCGCCACGTGCCAAAAACTTGTCGCGCAACCCGCGCAAGAACGCAAAGCATTCGCGGGAATCTTCGGCAACGCCCGTATTCTTGCCAATCGTCATGAGACCGCGGAAACGCAAATGCGGAAAGTTTTCGCACTTGCCATCGACAGCCGCACCCGCGCGTTTTTCCAAATCTTCGAGGAACGCTTCGGCTTCGTGAACATCCAGCCCGCTCTTCGTCTCTTCTTCGCCAGCATTCACCTGGAATAAAATATCAAGAACTTTGCCCTGGCCATTTGCAGCCGCTGCGCAGACTTTTTCGAGTTTTTCCACCGCTTCGATGCTCGCGATAGAATGGATGCAGTCGGCCACAAGCGCCGCCTTCTTGAGCTTATTACTTTGCACAGGACCAATCACGTGGCAACGCACGCGACTCCCGTCCTTTGCCGTGCGCGGCGCAGAGAACTTGAGTTCGGCCTCCTGCACGCGGTTCTCGCCAAAGTCTGTCGCACCCAAAGCAATCGCATTTTCCACAGCTTCTGCCGGGTGGAACTTGCTCACCCACACAAGCTTAACCGATTCACGACTGCGGCCCGCAATCTTGCAAGCCTCAGAAATCCTTGCTTCGAGAGCTGCAAGGTGCTCGCGCATTTCATCAAGAGTAAATTCCATAATATTAGTAGACAGTAGGAAGTTGGAAGTAGACAGTGTTTAGCAGTCAGGCGTAAGGTCGTGCCTGCACCGCTTTGAAATTGAATTCAATTTTCAGCTAAAAGATAATAAATCGGCAAGAAGCTATAAAATAATTATACCAAGTAGCATAATACCAAATGGTATAATTATTACTCCATCTCACCTAATTTGATTATATTATAAACCATGCGAAAGATTTTTTTGTTCCTACTGTTTTTTGCCTCGTTCGCTTCGGCCGGTTTTTATTTTGACCTATCACTTGCCCCGTGTCTTAGACATCTTGAAGCCACCCATATCAACAACTCACAAGATTATTGGTCACACAAAGATTATCTCGGCTACAATGGCGTAGGCGGCTTTGTTTCAACGCGTTTCGGCGGTTTAATCAAGGGTGTTGTCGCCATTTACGGGAATATCGAACTTGAAATAACAAAAGGGGATGTCAACGGCTGGAACAAGAAAGAACGCAGCCATTCCGTGTCTGGCAAGCGTCCTGGTTCTGCTTTCTTCGGAATGGGCCCAGGAGTAACCGTTTATCCATTTTTCAAATCATCTGAAACCATTCAAAACTTTTATTTAACGACATCAATGAATATCGAAATCGGCGGTGGCGGCAGCATCGGTCTTGCTGGTGGCAACTTTAGATTTGAAACGGGCTATTTGTGGCAAACATCAGAACGGTTCTATTCAGGTATCGCCATAGGCACCGACATTCTCGCTACAGTAGGCTTAGATAGTCATATAAGAGACGAAAAAGGTTATTCCATTTGGCTTGGATTTAAATTTATTCGCAAATAGTTCATATAAAACTGACCCCGTGACGGTGCACGGGGTGACAGCTACGCTTTCTTCGAGGACTTTTTCGAGGGCTTCTTTACAGCGGGCTTGACGGCTTTTGCAGATTTCGTAGCAGTCTTATCCACATCTGCAACTTTTGCGTCGGCTTTTTTCTTTGCTTCGGGCGGTTCGGCAGGCTCACCAACCTTCGCGACATTCTCGTCTTTAGTCTGATCCGCAGACTTCGCCACCTTCACATCCTTGAACAAAATCTTCACGATTTCGTCGATGTGCTTGTGCGTGAAAATCTTGAGGCCCTTCTTTGCCGGTTCCGGGAGTTCCGCCACATCCTTCTTGTTGCCTTCGGGCAAGCGGAGCGTTTTAACACCAGCAGCGAGTGCCGCAAGCGCCTTTTCGTTGAGGCCACCAATCGGGAGGCAGGCGCCCGTGAGGCTCACTTCGCCCGTAAATGCGATGTCCGGTGCAATCGGCTGCTTTGTAAACGCACTGAGCAAACAGAGCGTAAGCGCGATTCCTGCAGAGGGGCCATCCTTCGGCACGGCACCTTCCGGCACGTGAATATGGATGTCCGTCTTACGCACAATTGCAGGATCAATGCCAAAGCGCTGCAAGCGTTCACGAACAAGCGAAACGGCAATCTGTGCCGATTCCTTCATCACGTCGCCAAGCTTTCCCGTCAAAATCAGCTGACCCTTGCCACTCAAGAGCATGCATTCGATAGGCAGAATTTCGCCACCGACGCTTGTCCACGCAAGGCCAGTCACAACGCCCGGACGGCCCGGTTCCGGTAACTGGTTGTCCAAGAATCTCGGGGCGCCGAGATAATCGTGCAAGACCTTTTCCGTAATTTCGGCTTTTATTTTCTTGCCCATCACGATTTCTTTTGCACGATGGCGTACTGCATTTTCGAGAGTACGTTCAAGTTCACGCACGCCCGCTTCGCGGGTCCAACCGCGCATCACGACATTAATCATTTCGTCGCTGAAGCTCACCTGTTCGTCTAGTTTCACACCGGTGCGTTCGCAAATACGCGGGAGCAAATACTTGCTTGCAATCTGCAACTTTTCATGCGGATAGTAGCCCGGCAGGCGGACAATTTCCAAGCGGTCGCGGAGCGCTTCCGGAATATCCCCTTCGCTGTTGGCCGTTGCGATAAACAGTACGCGACTAAGATCAAGTCCCACTTCCATAAAGTGGTCCGTAAAGTCATGGTTCTGTTCCGGGTCCAGAACTTCGAGCATGGCACTTGCGGGGTCGCCTCTGAAGTCGCTTGCCATCTTGTCGATTTCATCGAGCAAGATCACAGGATTCATGCACTTTGCACGACGCAACGCATGAATGAATCGTCCAGGCATCGCACCAATATACGTGCGGCGGTGACCGCGGATTTCCGCCTCGTCACGCACGCCACCAAGCGTAATACGAACAAAGTTTCGCTGCATGGCAGCCGCAATCGATTCCACGAGAGTCGTCTTGCCGACACCTGGAGGGCCAACGAGACAGAGAATCGGAGCACGGCGTTCCGTACCGGTAAGTTTCAGCACGGCCACGTATTCCATGATGCGTTCCTTGACTTTGTCCAAACCGAAATGCTTGGAATCGAGTTCCGCCTTCACCTTCTTCATGTTGAGAACGGTATCAGTATAAACACCATAAGGGATGGAGAGGAACCAATCTACGTAATTACGGCTTACAGCATATTCCGGGGACGTGGGCTGCATCATGCGCATACGCACGATTTCTTCTTCGAGCTTTTCTTCGATTGCCTTGCTGAACTTTTTCGCCTTGATTTTTTTGAGCAGCTGATCGGGTTCCGAAGAACCTCCGTTTTCGCCATCCAGTTCATCTTGCAACTGGCGGATTTGTTCAGAAATAAACCATTCTTTCTGCTGTTGCGCCATCTTCTGGCGTACGTTCTGCTGCACACGGATAAGCACGTTCTCGTTATCCTGCGCCACCTGCATCAAGCTAATCAAACGTTCCGCAAGCGCATCTATCGAATCCACTTCCAAAAGCGCCTGCTTCTCGGAAAGAGAAACCGGCAAGAACGGAATCATCCCGTAAAAGGCGTTGATATGGCTATCCATCGTAAAGAGCGCCTCGACCATGCCTTCTGCAATATTCCTGTGCATCGCATAATCGCGGAACATATTCAGCACATCTTCAAACTTGCCACATTTATCTTCGGCCTTGATGAAACGTTCTCTCGGAGAGACCGTCACCTGCAAAAAACCATCACGCAAAATAATCGAACGGAGATCCACCACGGAATCGCCTTCCAAGACGACCTTTACACAGCCGTTCGGGAACGGCGTCACATTCGCCACGCGGGCAATGACGCCCACCGTGTAGAGGTCGAGCATCGGATTGTCGAGCGACTCCTGCTCCACATTCTTCTGTGCAACCAAGATAATTTCGTTATTATGGTTCTCGGCAAATTCAAGGGCACGCAGAGACATTTCGCGGCCCACCAAGATGCGCCTCGTCGTCAGCGGAAATACAACAGCATCCCTCAACGGGAGCAACGGATACGTTTTGTTAAAATCAAAAGCCATACTATAAAATTAGTAAACCTCGCAAAAACGCGAGGTAATGTAGTTGTCTAGGCGACGTTAGTCTTAGATTTCTTCGCAGTGCCGCCACCCGAAGAAGGTTTTGAATAAAGACTTGCCTTGACCATCTCGGTCGTGAGGGTCAACTTCTTTTCGCCGGAGCCCGGCATCTTGAACATTGACTGTTGCAAAACGCGTTCCATCACGGACCTGAGGCCGCGCGCACCCGTCTTGCGGGTCATCGTCTCGCGGACGATTTCCTTGAGGGCTTCGTCTTCGAACTCAAGTTTAATGTTGTCCATAGCGAACAAGCTCTTGTACTGCTTCACGAGAGCGTTCTTCGGCTGCGTCAAGATGTTCATGAGTGCGGTTTCGTCGAGTTCCTCGAGCGCAACGGCAATCGGCAAACGGCCGACAATTTCTGGAATGAGGCCGAACTTAATCAAGTCTTCCGGTTCGAGCTGCTTGAAGAGTTCGCTCAGGCTGTTTTCGCTCGCCGTATGGATTTCGGCACCAAAGCCCATGCCGCCCTGGTTCACACGCTGGGAGATAATCTTGTCCAAGGTTTCGAAAGCGCCACCGCAAATGAAGAGGATGTTCTTCGTGTTCACCTGCACGAGCGGCTGTTCCGGATGCTTGCGGCCACCTTTGGGCGGAACGGATGCAACCGTACCTTCCAGGAGCTTCAAGAGACCCTGCTGCACGCCTTCACCGCTCACGTCGCGTGTGATGGAAGGGTTCGCGGTCTTACGTGCAATCTTGTCGATTTCGTCGATAAAGATAATGCCGCGTTCAGCTTTGGCCACGTCATAATCAGCGGCCTGCAACAAACGCACGATGATGCTATCCACATCTTCGCCCACGTAGCCTGCTTCGGTAAGCACCGTCGCATCGGCAATCGTGAACGGCACGTCCAGAAAACGGGCCATCGTCTGTGCCAACAAGGTCTTTCCAGAACCAGTCGGGCCAACCAAGAGCAAGTTCGACTTTTCGACATCGACATCGTCCTTGGACTTGTGCGTCTGCTTGTAGCGAAGTCGCTTGTAATGGTTGTAAACCGCCACAGAGAGCGCCATCTTCGCACGGTCCTGCCCAATGACAAAATCGTCCAAGTGTGCCTTGATTTCGGTCGGGAGCGGAAGCGGCTTTGTGGAAATTTCCTTCGCTTCCTTTTCCTGTTTCGTACGGGCCAAGTCTTCTTCCAGGATACGGCTGCACATGCGTATGCAATCGCTGCAAATATACGCCCCTGCACCGGTAATCATTTTTTCGACTTGTTCCGCCGGCTTTCCGCAAAAACTGCAACTTACAGCCGGGTGGTTTTTCCCACTACGATACATTAAATACCCTCTTTACGCGGCACAAAAATTTCATCGATGACGCCAAAGGCCTTCGCTTCTTCCGGGCTCATGTAAAAATCGCGGTCGGTCTTTTCGCGGACTTCTTCCACCGGCTTGCCGGTATGCTTTGCGACGATTTCGGTAAGGGTATCCTTCGTGCGGATAATTTCCTTGGCGGTAATCTGAATATCTGTAGATTGTCCGGTAGCGGCGCCCGACGGCTGGTGCAACATGATGCGGGAATGCGGGAGCGCATAGCGCTTGCCCTTGGTGCCCGCGGCAAGGAGCACGGCGGCCATCGAAGCACAACTGCCAATGCAGATGGTCGCGATATTCGGGCGAACATGCTGCATGGTATCGTAAATGGCAAGCCCTGCCGACACGTAACCGCCCGGGCTGTTGATGTACAGCGTGATATCCTTTTCCGGATTCTCGTATTCGAGGAAGATCAGCTGGGCCATGACATTATTTGCCACTTCGTCGTTAATCGGCGTGCCCAAAAAGATGATACGTTCCTTGAGAAGTCTGGAATAGATATCGTAAGCGCGTTCGCCGCGCCCGGTAGTTTCAATGACGGTAGGGATGAGCATTTAGTCCTCTTATTACTTTGTTTCTTCTGCTGCGGGACGGATACCGACGATGAAGTCAGCGGCAAGCTGGAAACGAAGTTCGTCGCGGAGCTGGTTGATGCGACCAGACTGGCGGAAGTGGGCCTTCAAGCCTTCGAATTCCACATGGTAAGCCTTGGCCATCTGCTGCAAGCGTTCGTCAACGAGAGCCTGCGTCGGCTTAATCTTTTCTTGCGTGGCGACGAATTCGAGAATGCGGTGCTTCTTGATTTCGCGGATAGCTTCGCCGGAGAGTTCATTTATCTGTTCTTCGGTCGGTTCGACAACGTCCTTTTCGCTCTGGGCATTGCGGTTGAGCGTCCACTTGATGAGGTCGTAGATGCGGGCCTTCGGAACTTCGAACGGGTTTGCTTCGATGAGCTTGTCGATAGCTTCGTTGATAGCCTTGTTCTTGGCAGCGTCCTTCTTCTGGGCGGCGAGGCTTTCGGCGAGGTTGTTTCTCAAGTCTGCTTCGTCCTTTACGCCAATCTGCTTGCAGAATTCTTCATCCAAAGTCGGCGGAACGATTTCGCGAACGTCCTTGATTTCGACATTGAACTGAGCCGTCTTGCCGCGATAGCGTTCGTCTTTGTGGTCATCCGGATACTTGAAGTTGATTTCCTTCTTGTCGCCGGCCTTCACGCCCATGAGACCTTCGTCAAATCCCGGAGAGGCGGATTCACCGAGGAGAGAACGGAATTCCTTGTTTTCCGGGAGTTCCTGCTTTTCACCATCAATCACAACTTCGATATAGTCGCCAACGACAACGTCGCCCTTCTTGGCTTCGCGGTCAACATGTTCGTCCTTGCTCCACATCTGCATGAGGCGGTCGAATTCGGCCTGGACTTCTTCTTCGTGGACAGCGGTAGCCGGAACGGTGATGCCCGTGTCAGCGTAACCCTTGATATCGATTTCCGGATCAATTTCGACTTCGACCTTCAGTGTGATGTCGTTCTGTTCGTCGTCCTTGAAGTCCTGGACCATGAGCTTGCCAACCGGAACGATGTTCGCCTTCTTGAGAGTATCCTGAACGATAGAGTTCACGACTTCATCGACAGCTTCGTGACGGATGGAGGGTCCGAACTGCTTCAAGATCATGGACTTCGGCACTTGGCCCTGGCGGAAGCCCTTCAAGGCGACCTGCTTCTTGTACTGAGAAAGCTTCTTTTCGAACGGAACCTTGAGATCACCCTGCGGGATTGTAATTTCAAGGGTGCGCACGGTTGCGCTTGTTTCTTTGATTTCAGCGGACATATATACTCCGATAGACGGTTGTTTAAAAGGTGATAAAAAAGAACTGCGAGGGGTGGGAGTCGAACCCACACACCGAAGTACCAGATCCTAAGTCTGGCGCGTCTGCCAATTCCGCCACTCTCGCGATTTCAAGACCAAAGATACAAAAAAATGCAAAAAATTTTTTTGTTTTTTTCCGTTAAATAGGCTTTTGCAACAGCTAGAAATTACCTTTTTTCTATTACACCATAAAAACGGGACGGGTAGCGCTTCGAAATCAAGCCTAGCTTGTTCAACACGCGCAACGGGAATATCAATAAGAACCCGAGAGGACCGCTAAAGCAATCGCGCAAGAGCTTTATACCCGCCCCCGGGAAAAGGCAGTCCCCCATCGTAAGGCGGTATTCCACACCAAGGCCATCCAAAAGCTGCTTCAGTTCGTCGTACGAGAAATGCCACAGGTGGTCGGAGACAGCAACGTGCGCATACGAGAGCCCACATTCGAACAAAGTCTTAAAATCGTTCGTGCACGGGAGCGAAAACAGCACGCGCTTTCTGGCCGCCCCGATAGCAGACTTCAGAAACTCCGCCGGATCCGGCACATGTTCCAGCACCTCGATCATCATGACCGTATCGGCAAGATTCTCGCCAAGCGGTTCGCTCGGTTCAAGCAATTTCGTCTTGAGCCCATTCTGTTCGGCGACCGCAAGCGATTTCTCGTTGATATCAGCAACAGTCGTATCAAAGCCGGCCTTTTTCATTTCGAGCGAGTAAGCGCCTTCGCCCCCGCCAAGATCGAGAACAGTTTCCCCGCGAATTTCTTTCAGCAAAAAATCAACAATAGGCTTGTGAGCCTCGCCCGGCTTTGCCGGCGGCCCCGGCACGAAAAAAGAACTTTGACCTTGCAATTTACCCATGGTGCAAATATATAAATTATCTTTACAGCAATGTTCCAGGCGTTCCGCAATATTAAAATCGGCGTATTCATCGCATTCGTGAATCTCCTTATCCAAGGAATCTCTTTTTTCGTACAGAACTTTATCGCGAGAAACCTGGGTACCGCCTCTTACGGGCACTTCGGGCTTTTGCAGACCGACTATTCGATTTTCTGCGCCATCGCCGACTTTGGCATGACCACCCTCATCCTCGCGTTTTTCGGGAGCCGAGCCACGAGTGGTTCGCTGTTCAGGAACATTCTCCAGTTGCGACTGTTTTCCGCTGTGGTAGCAGCGCTCCTCATGGTCACATTCGCATTTGTATTCCGCTATAACCACCCGATTTTTTACGGCGAGCTGATTTTCACGTTCGGGCTCATATTCCAGCATGCGTTTTTCGACTGGTACTTCATCTGCGGAAAATTCTGGAAGCGGCTGTTCGTCTCGAAGCTACTGCACACGATTTCGTATTCCGCCGTCATGGGGCTGACACTCCTCTACTTTAAAGTGGACCGCATCGAGTTCATCGCGCTTGCGATGGTCCTTGCCGCACTCCCGGCGTTCTTCTACGGCGTCACACAGGCATTCCACGCACACCTCCTGAAAATCACGCGCCGCACGTTCCGCTTTATCGCACTCATGATCAAAGCGGGCATCCCGTATGCCATTTCGAGCTTTGCCGCATTCGCCTACCTCCCCGTCGGCCTCTACGTCGCCGACAAGTTTGCAAGCGCCGAATTCCTCGGCTGCTACAATTTCGGGCATAAACTCCTCGTGCTCTGCTCAGGCATCATGGTGCACTTCATCTCGTCGAACCTCATCACGCTACACGCTTCGCACGACAAAAAAATTCATTTCAAGGACATTGCAGTTTTCACGTTGTTCATCACCGTGTGTTCTGCGCCACTGTGGCTTTTCCCCGATTTCGTCCTCAAGATTCTGTTCTTTGCAGCCCCCTGGACCGACGCTACGTTACAGACTAGTGCAAGTATTTTACGGATACTTTCGTTCTCGCTCATTTTCCAGGCTGCACGCACCACGCTCATCTCGACACTCCTCAAGGAGCACGCGACACGCGCCTACGCCATCATGGTGAGCATCGGCGGCGCATCGAACATCATCGCTTGCGGCCTTGCAGGGATTTATCTCGAAAACGCCATGATTCCGCTATTCGCCCTCACCGGCGATTTGGTGATTACCGCAATATTATTCGGGCATTTCGCACATAAACGCAGAATGAAGTGGTAAACACGCGTCATGCTGAGTGGCACCAACCACGAAGCATCCAGTGCAGTAAAGTGTAATTTTACTGGATCCTTCAAGGCTCCGCCTTTCAGGATGACGTCAGGACCTTCCTCATCCGGACGCAATCGAAGGCGCCACTTTTCACGACATCAATGTCAATTAATTTGTACCGTCGCAATCGTGCTCGTCGAATTCTTCTCGCAGCAGAATATGGTGCTAACGATTCATCCCCTGGATGCGTACAGAATATGCACCGGCACGTTGCCATTCCTCTGTAGCACGGAGAACTTTAATATTCTTAAGTTGATTTTGCATATACTGATATTTTTAAACAACTTAATTATCTACTCTATATCGAACATTTTTGCAGGAAGGATATGCCTGGCCTTAGCAGATACGATTTCCATCACGACGGTACTTTTTTCGCCGCTCGGTAGCGTGGTAGTGATTTCCGTTTTCTTCAGCGTCCCAGGAAGCGTGCAGGACGCATCGCAATATTCCAGCGCGATTTCGGCAGAAGAACCATTCACAACGGTGTTCATCTTGACTACGCGCTTGACACTCTCGGAATAGAACAATGTAGGCCTTGAAGCATCCTTCGGGACAAGTTTCCAAAGATTGCCCGACTTTACGGGAGCGTTGTAGTCCGAAGCTTCACCCATCTGGCTTGTTACATCCGCAGGGTTCTGCCTCGGCATGTTCTGCGCAGGGAGCGTCTGCCCAGACTTCAAATCAATTACTTTCATGCGTCCGTTGTTCTGAATCATCTTCATATTCATCATGCTGGATTCGATTGTCGTTATTGATTTATCCGGTCCAGCACTGATGACGGATGAATTCACCGTCTGCGATGCCATTCCCGGCAGTGTTACTGTAGTCTTCATTTTCATTTCGCAAGTATCCGGGAAGGCGGACTTTTTCTGGTTGTTGAAGACCGTGTTTGCATCCAAGGCAAATGCAGACGACATAAACATCATGGAAAAGGTAATCAGTTTTACAAATTTACTCATAATAACGTTCCTTTTTTAAGGTGATCCCGGAACGGAGTCCGGGATGACATTTTAGAGACTAACTGCATTTTACAGCAAAGATAATAGTTTCGTCGATTTAATCGCTCCGTTCACCCGCAACATCAGATATGTCCTGTTCATGTCTATTCCAGACCAGTTCACGGCAACAAACTGATTACCTGGAGCTAGCGTTCCCGCATAAAGGTTCCTTACCGGAACACCGACAACATTCACTAGTGAAAGCGAGATGTTAGTATATTGCGGCAAGCTGATTACAAGTCCGTCATCTGTGCGATGAATCGGAATCGCATCATTTTTCGGCGTAAGCCCTATATCCGGCGTTCCAGACGAATCTGCCGTACAGCCGTTACAAGCCACATATCCAGCAATATCCGGCCAGACCGGCTCATTGCCGTAAATTCTGTTTCCAAGCGAATCAAACACGTTCACTCCGACAGCTTCGACCATGCCATGGCCCAAGCCGATACGGCTCGGATCATCGGATGCGTTCCATATATCAATCCAGTTTTCACAGTGGAGCGCAATCTGTGCATTCCTGTTCCAGGTGCCTCCCGGAACAAGCGGACCGGATGCATGCAGCACGACCTGCCAGCGTCCATCGCCTATATTTTCAACACTTGCTGTCACTCCATCCGGCAAGACATAAGCATTGAACTCCGGCGCAAGCCCACCTTCGAGGAAGAAGTAGTAACGGACATCGTAATTTTTCAGTGTTACGTTGCCCACATTCTCAACCTTCATCTGGATTTCGCTCGCCTGGTTATCGTTGCGCGTCTCTGCAGCGTAAACGCGGGCTTTGACCTCTATAGATATCGAGTCTTCCATTTCGACGCACGAACCGCCAATTAAACGTTTTTCGGAATCCAAAACAATAATTCCGTCATCTTCGACAAAGTTTGCGGAGGCGTTTTCGACAAAGGACGGGTCATCGTACGGATTCCACGGAGTCCAATCTTCGTAATGCACACCGAAATGCGGGCCGTCACCATTGAAAACCGTTCCTCCAGATGGAATAACGCCATTAGCGAACTTCCATTCCGCGAATCCCGTATGCGCACTTTCGGAATGCACGGCAAGCCCCACAGTATCGCGTGGATAGTAAGCATGGACTTTCGCCATCGAAGATTCCTCGCCGCGGAAATAGTAGCGGACGGAGTATCCATGAACTTGCGCATTCGACACGTTCCTCAAGCGAACCCGCGGTTGCAAGATTTTCTTGTCGGCAAAACCTTCATAACGGACATACGTCTTGATTTTGCGTTCAGGATTGTCCAAGCCAGAATTCCAAGCAATCGAAGCAGGCGAGACGTTTGCTGTGACAAGGGCGAAACCGGCAACTTGCAGACCCTCGGGTGCTTCAAGCGTTATCGTGTGCATTCCGGCAGAGAGATTCATGGAAATATCCGAAACAGCTACAGTCCGCCAAACAGGAGACACCGAAATGCGGCCTGCATAACGAACGCCCGCCGACGGCGAAACAGACACTTCCGCAGATTGGAGCGCTGCCGACCGTACATACATCATAACTTTGTACGTTGCAGCTTTTTCGATTAAAGCATTCAACATCAATCTTGCGCTATCGCGAGAGGATTCAAAGTACCGGTTGCCTGCCACGGCACAGGAGAATTCAGGTTCAAAGCCGTTACTGCCATCAACAGTTGTCATCGGAACGGTAACAATTTCCACAATTTCGGGTTCAGGGACCTTGTCATCGACCACAGGCTGCGACAGCGCGAACACTTCCCCAGCCGACAATGCTTTCTTGTACATCCGCATGTCGGCAATGTGACCGACAAACGAATTTTCGCCATCGGCACCGGCCGAGAAATTTCCATCCAGTTCGCGTTCCAGCGGTTCAGCCGAAGCAGATTTCATAATTTCACCGTTCACGTAGAAATTCACTTCGGAAGAATCCACGGTCACCACGACATGCGCCCATTCCTTCGCGACAGGCAAGGCGTTGTCAGGCGTTTCCCAAGTACGCGAGCCCTCGCGGAGCCGCAACTTGCGGTTATGCACAAGCAGTTCCATTTCAAGACCGCCAACGCCCTTGAAACCAAGTACCCTGTGCCATCCGGCAGCTCCCGAATAGCCGACCTTGATTCTCGTTTCGAAGGAATACGAACTGGACGTCCCGAGACTGATATGACCAGCACTAGGCACAATACCGGAGGCTCGGTCATCGAGCGTCGAGAAATAGACGCCAGCATCGCCCATCCACGGAGACTTTACAGAATCAAGGTTCAGATGGTGACCTGTCCCTACATATTCGTAAGCGAGCATTCCAGAGCCTTCGCGGGATGGATACCAGAGCGCAAGTTCTGTCGGGTACTGGTACAGCTTCCCGGATTCATACGCACCCTCGGTGTGATTATGCCCGAAATCTTCGGCACGCACTTCAAGCGAGAACTTGCAGCCGCCGCACCGGGCGAGTTCACTGCGGGTAAGCCTGATTACGCCCGTCACATTCCCCAACGAATCCGGGAGCAACACGAGCAGAGTGCGGGATGCACCGCCAAGTTTCGTGGAAACGACGACCTGCGCGACACCCGATTCAACGTCACGGACATTCGCGTTTACCGTAAAGATACGGTCAAGCGCATCTTCACCGGACAGCACCTCGAACGAACTCATTACGGGTCGTGCCGAATCCGTACGCACGGCAGGCCCCGCAAGTTGGGCATCCTCGCCCAGCACCGAGACTCCGACATAGCGGGATTCATAACGGCCGGGAGCGACAGTCCCTACCACGGAACCGCCAACAAGCCGTTTGCCATCGTAACGAATCGTGTCAGGAATCTCGCCGCGGATTTCGGCGACCAGCGAATTGTCCCTGTACAGCGAGAGCGTTCCGTAGCCCGGATGATTGCACCAGGCACTGTACGCGAGGTATCCGTTGTCTATGCCCATCCAGAGCGAATCCGACGGTACATGGCATGCAAACTGGGCAGGCACGGTCAATGCCTTCGCGACCGCGGGCGCGAATACCTCGGCAGAATCCGCCATCGCAAATGCGAACACGTAATTCGTATCAATTTCTGCGGCACGCGTCGGCAACGTCACATGGGCGATTCCGTTCGAATCGAGCGTGAACGGAAGCTGCGCCATTGGCGTCAGATCGGTAGAATCATTCCACAGCGAGTCATCATCCACGTACAAGTTAAAATTGTCCACTCCTTCGACACGGACTTCGCGTCCGGAAGTTTTTGCGATGGCGGGTACAATATTGAGCCGCAAATACCGCATCGAGGCCGCAAGCGTGTCCATCGTAACAAAAACGGAGAACGTGCGTGTCTGAGCGGATATAAGGACATATTCCCAATCAAAGGAATCCTTGTTCGCACAACGAGTATCAACGTCCGTCTTCCCGTTGCATTTCAGCGTATCAGTCCCGTTATGGCTCATAACCGGAGCTCCCTGCCCATCCAGGAACCCGTACAATGCATCTTCGAGCGGCACGAACTGTTGGTTCTCGAAATCAACCTTGTAGAGCCTGAGCGTCTGCGGCGTCACGTTCATGTCTTCAATTTCTTTCTTCGATATCTGCATCTGGATTCGCGGAAGGTTATTCGTGTCATTGAACGTCATCGAAGGCAGCACTTCCATCACGGGACCCGTCAGCGCCATGTTCTTGAACACGCCGAAGCCATAATCCTTCTGGACATTCACGGTACGCACGGTAAAGTCGTCGGCGTTTTCAAGAGAGCCCTGCGGGAACGAAACCGTGAGTTCCCCGTACATGGACTTCACCACGCCGTTATTTCCGGGCTTGACATTCGAACCCACGTACATGTTGAAGTGCATCACGTTGGTCGGGTTCACAGACGCTGCATTTCCATCCCCATTCCACGTCAACAGGAATTGCGTATGGCCCTGCAATTTATTCACGTTGAACCATGCCAGATGACAGGTGCCGTCCATGTATGTCTCGCAGTCGGAAGCAACCTTGAGCGTGTCGGTAATGGAATAATAGGTCGAGTTGTTCAGGTACGAAAGAGAATAAGTCTGGTTCGGAGTCAGTTTTCCCCTGATTTCGACAATTTCCGGCGGGCGCGGCGGGATGGCGCCCTTGAATACGACATGACGGTCCAAAGAATCCCGGTTCCCCGAAATTTCAAGAAACGGATGCTCAGAAAAATCAATCTGGTAAAGTGATGCCGATTCCACAACGGGATTCTTAATCCACGGATTGCGTACAAGAGAATTCGGATGGGCCACGTCAGCAACGCAATACAGGGCCTTGTCGCAACTGTTCGCATCGGGATTGACACGATAGACATAGATATCCTGCAAGGAAATTTTATCGCCGGGGCGTTCCAATACGGTTTTCGTAGAGTCGTTGGAACGGCGGTATGCCACCAAATCGTCCCAGCGATGTGCATTCACGTACAGCCTCATGGCGGAACTGTCATATACAGCATTGCGGTCCATGACCATGGAATCAAGATTCACGCGCTGGATATCAATCCCTGCTCCCACATATTCTTCCTTGAGTCTTTTCAGCGAGTCAAGAGGGATAAAGAACCTACCCGACGCAGAATCCCCAGTGCCATCTACAGAGAAATTCTCAGGATTGATGTAGTAACTCAACGTAAAGTCATTGCTATTAAGTCCCGCATTTGTCTTGTTGATAGCCATCATACTATCGACAAAATGCGGCCTATAATAGAAATCGGGCGAATTGACCGGATTCCTGATATAGTGCATTGAAGATTGCGTCGAGTCCGTCAAGAAGAAATATTTCCAAAGACTGTCGTTGTTGCCGTAGTCGTTGAAATAGAAGTGGACCTTGGAACCCGAACCGTAGTATTTGTAACAGACACTGTCTTTGTCTCCTTGGGACATCCTTCTGAAGTATTCGTATGTAGCGGAATCAGAACAACTACCCTTGACGGAATCACGCCATGTCACAGTATCTGCCGGATATGGGATAACCATTCCGCTAGCCTTGTCCGCTTCGCTCCATAGACGGTTCATGCCCACGAAGAAGTGAACATTACCGTGCTTGAAAACAGGCGTTTTTACAGTTGCCTGACCTTCACTTGTTACACGAATCTGGCATGGATGGCTAGCCCCCGTCTGCATCACGAATTTCGAAGAGTCAATGACGCATCCCAAGGAGTCCAATGGATTTGCAAGGTCTCCTATGACCTTCGCCACGAAATAGTGGGTTGTGGTGTCATGTCCATAGAATTTCAGTTCAAAATTGGACGAATACATGAAATCTTTACTTTCATCGTCAAAATTGAACGCATTGGAACTCTGAAGAGTATCGACAGGAAAGAATATTAGATGCTGCACCTCATACGGGGTAAGCATACCATACTCCGGCTGAAACCTCCACTTATTTCCGTCAAAGTAACCTGAAATACTATCTCTATTGTGAATGATACCCTTTACTGCTTTCCAATATCCGTCTTTCTCCTCTTCATTGAAAATGGTTTGATTCGTTTGGTCAAAACGGATTGTGCGGTTGACAAGATTGTCCATACCGAAGGGTGCGTTCCAGTAGGAATCGGGAATTTCGAGGGTCATGCTGAAATGTTCACGTGTCCAAAAACGAGCTGGATTATAATCTGTTATCGTGGTCCAATTAGAAAAAAAGCGGCTAGTTGCAGATGGAGTAAAGATTATGTTGAATAATCGTAAATTTGGATTATATTTTTTATCGGATGTTACACATACTGAATCAAGATATCCACTCGAAGAATCCACTTGACAATTAACATCTTTATTATCTGATGTTAAAGGAATAATCTTATAGTCCTTTTTTGGACAAAAATACTCCGCCATGCAAGCATCATCAATATTTGGTAAAATGCGCCAAACACGATATAAGGTCATCAAATTCGATTTATTGCACGCAATCGCTGCTTTTTCAAATATGCTATCAGGATAAGATCCTATAGAGTCCCATTCCACACAACGCCCGGGATCCGGAATCGGATATCTATCCGGTCCCTGTTCCAGTACGTTTTCAATGTTCCATTCGCAATGACTTTTTAGTGTTTCAAAAAGGTCATTTGTAATATTTTTTGCTGTTTTTACAGATCCACCAAGTTGTTTCCACCATTTTTTAGAACAAGCTACAACATCTAAATAAGCCGTCGCGCTATCAAATTCAAGAAAACCAAAATTAGCCATTCCTGTATCGAATACAATTAGTTTGCTTCGATTTACCTCATTAAACAAGGCTGTATCTAATTTATAAAAATCAACATTTTTTTTAGTGCTATCACACGAATGTAATGGACCATTACAGTCATAAAGATTAACCATCCTATTATGCAACTTCGAAACTATAATCATCTCCAGCGTATCCCTATGGCGCTTGATGCCGAGGCTAAAGCGTTCCGGGCGGAAACCAAGAATCTTTTGAGTTCCCGACACCGTTCCGTTTACATTGTATGCTCTATAACGCAAGGTATCCGGCAAGTACCACCCGCTCATGTTCGCCATGACAAGGTAATCGGCATACGGTTCATAGACATACCGACCGTCAGCCTTCTCTTTGGCTTCGGCTACAAAGAAGCTATTCTCACTTGTAGTCTTCGGATTATCAGGAGTCTCGTCGGACACATTCTCTCTTAACTTCAAATTGAATGTCGAAATTTTGGTCTTGGATGTATCAGAATTTACTTCAAACTTTACATTGTAAGTCCCCGGTTGAAGTGGCATTCCTTTAGAATCGACGGCTAACCATTTTATGGAATATGCAGAATCGCCAGTGTGCGCTCTCAACGTGTCATTCAAGAGTTCCTTGATTAAGCTGTCCGATTCGAAAATGCTTACCCGCACATGAGCGTCCGCATTCTTGAGTCCAAAATAAATTCTCATGGAATCGAGTTCGTAAATAGGCGTATCGGACGCACCCGCAGACGATGTTCCTGAACCAGATTTTGCAAGCAGCACATAATCTGGCAACGAGCTAGCCACAACTAGTTCAGCCCCTTTCTGCTCAACTCGGAGTTTTTTCTCGACAACAGTCACGTAGGGGTTGTCCAGAATATTCTCCGTCACTTCCGCATACAACGTTATGTCGCCGGAGGGGTACGCGCCCGACGTGGCGATGCCATTCCAGCGGTAATCAAATCCGTACGCGTTCGGGTTCACGGTCCAGCCGGTCATGAGCGGCGAGACAAGCGAATCCACGTGTTCGACCCAGTAAAATCCGGGCTTGGTACTTTCGCCAAAATAGACCGGAACGTTCAACGTGGTGGTATCCGTCGCATCCTTGCGTTCTACATACACGCGGAAAGCTTCGGACGACTCCAGAACGACTTCACCTGAATCTTTAGTGATGGTCATCGTGCTGTCGATATACGCTGGCGGCATCCACTCGGGGTAATCGGCCAGATAGGCATTCGTGGCGTTTGCAATCGACGAGAAATCGACAGGAGAAAGTTCCGTCGAGCAGCCGTCCGCAAGCGACTGGTTCGCGTCGGCACTTTTGCAGGTTTCGCCGAACTTCGCGGAGTTGTAACCAACCTTGAGATTTATCTTGTCCAGATTTTTCCACTTGAGGTAATACTTGCCGTCCACTTCATAGAACCAGATTGCGGTATCGGCGGCGGCAGTAGGCGTTCCGTAGTAAGGATTGTAGAAGACCTTTTCCCTCGATGCGTCGAAGATGCCGCGGTGTTTAGAATCTTCTGCATAAACGCGAAGCATGTAGTTGCCGTTAAACTTGTTCTTGAGGCGGACAGAGATATCCACGGGGCCGTCGCCGGTCTTGAACGAATCAACATCGGCACCGTTGCGCGTGATGGCGAATTCGACTGAGGGCTTGCTGTAATTTGTATCGTGCGGAACTACGACAAAGTTCGTATAGACGGTGGCCCAGTCGTCGCAGGTTTCGCAGGAAGCTACGGCGAGTTCTACACAGACAAGGGCTTCATTGCCGAAATTGTCGTTTTCGAGGTAGCCGAGGACTCCCTCTGTACTTTGCGATATGCGTGAAATGTTGTCCGCACTTGTGGAGCGGTTCGCGGCAACGACCTTTACCTTGTCCGTTCTCCATGCGGTGTCGTTACCCACGCGGTAGCGGAGGCGATAGACGGACGAGAGCGAATCTGCGGAACTCGTCTTGGGGGCAATTCCCACGATGGGGATGAAACTTTGGTCGCTCTGGATGGAGTCCGCCTGCGGATACGTTATTTGCGGGAAGCGAGCGCCCACGTGGAAAAGGTCCGTGCGGACGGAGACGTTGCCGGCGGCATCGACGCAGGCGGCTTCGAGGTAGCGGAGGCCGCGGGCCGTATCGACGGACGTTTTCGCGATGGTGAAATTCACCGTGTCGTTGGCGAGGAGCTTGCGTTCGCCCTTGCGGATTTCATGCCAGGAAGTGTCAGCACCGCCGAGGACGCGGTAGCTGCAGTGCATGCCGGTGCGGTTCACGCCAATGTCGGCATTTTCCGAGAGCAGGATTGTCGCGGAGAAGTCGCCATCCTTGTCCATATACACGAGATGGTCGCTCGTGAGACCGACAATCTGCGGGGCGGTGCGGTCAACGCGGACGCGTTTCGGGACGACATCTTGACGGACGTTTTTCGCCTCGTCGCGAAGGACGGCACGGACGCTGTACTCACCATCGGCCATGCGGAGGCCCGCCATTTCGGTCCACGTACCGGACGATCTTCCGCCCAGCGAGTCGAACACCCACACGGAATCGCCAGCACGGTCGATGACGTTCGTATCGGGAATGTGGACAAAGTTCCAGCCGACGGTCACGGCGGCGGAATCGAGACCGTTCAGGGAGTCCATGACCGTATAGCCGATTTGCAACAAGCTATCCTTGGAAACATAAGTCCAGTCGGCGTCGCGGGCAGGGCGATTTGCACGAAGAGCATCGTACTTGCCGGACAAGTTCACATAGGTTCCGTAGTTCACCGTATCGGCGGCGGTGACAGCCCTGGTTTCACGGAACGTGAACGAAGGTGCGGAATGGTCCACGCGGAACTCGGCGTAAATCGTCGTGTCGTTCAAGCGGAGGGAATCAATGCCGCCCCATACAGAAGTATCCTGCGGGTTCGAGAAAATGCCGTCCACGAGGGCGTTCATCGCATGGTACGCGTTTTCGTTGGGAACGGCATAGTCGATGGCGTAGGCGGCAATGCGGTAGAGGCCGTTACCCATGGAATCGCGCTTGCCCTGCGGAACCTTGTCCCAGGCGATGGCGAACTCGTTCGAAGCCACGTCATAAAGTGCCGGGAGCTCTGCATATTTTATAAAGGATGTCGCGGAACCGCCCGACAGCTGGCCGGTAGCTTTTTCGAGCGTCCAACGCATCACGCGGATGTCGGAACCGTTCGCCTTGTCCGCAGAATCCTTGCCAGCCCACTTGAATCGCGTGATGAACATGGAACTGTCAGGGTTCATCATCGCATCCGACGTGAGCGTGAACGCCGGGGCCGTGCGGTCCACCTTGAAATGCACCTCGTAGCTGTCGGTCTTGCTGCTGTCAGGCTCCGAAGGATTCTTGAGTTCCTTGTTGCTGATGTTCGTGCTCACCACCCAACGATATTCGCCCTCGGCGGGATTGAGGTCTTTACGTTTCGAGGCAAAGACATATTCCGAACCGTTATTGCCAATTGCAATTGCCGTGTCCATAACAAGCGAAACGAACCTTACAACGTAATTGTCGAGCGAGTCGCGGAAAAATTCATCGCTCGCACCATATACACGGAAACCCTGATAGTCCAACGCAGAGACATACGCCTTGAACCCGTCGATGGCATTTAAAACAACGTCATGCTGCGGCCATGACGGCTTGAGCATGTTCGCGGTCGCCTTGAACAGGTAGTAGAACCGCTGCGTGTTCGAAAGCCCTATCTTGTTCACCATCGAAATCATGACGGTATTCTGGTTGTCTTTTTGTATATTGGCCAAATTCCCGAAATACTTGCGAGCATCGAAATCGAAACGTCCGTTCTTCTTGATGGGGTGCGGAACATAGCCCTTGTCGCCAATCGTCGTATCGGGATTGCCCCAACTATTGCCGAGCAGACGCTTGTAAACTGCACAAGCACGCGGGTCATCTTCCGCTTTAGTAATATCACACTCCCATGCAACTTCTTCGTTGCTGTTGAACGTCATCTTGATTTGACGCATGCGGTGCGGCATCAAGTCATCCACGACAAACGAATACTTCTCGATGAAACCAGTCACCACGATATCCGGCACGCTGTAACGTTCCACATGACGGATAGGGACGCCTTTCGGGGCCAGGTCGCCATTAGGTTTCAAGCCGTCCACGCGTTCCCAGCGGTCCACCTTCACGCCCACCTTGTACCAGTCCGATTCAGATTTAAACTTCAACGGACTGTTACGGAACTCGGAGTAGTCACGCTGTTCGAAAGTGCCGTAATAAACAGAGTCATAAACAACATTTCCTAAAGAATCGCGAACAACATTCCCAGCAGAATCGGTCTTCGCAACAGCAGCATTGTAAATATGAGTCTCCTTCATTGTTACAGGATCAATAACAACAGAATCGCGACTGCCGTACAAACCTACTTCGCACAAAGGAACTTTCTGCAAACTGTCACTTTCGAAATAGCAGTTCGGATTTAACTTCGGGTCATTCGCAAGCATTCCCATCGTACGGGAATCGTTCAACGCCAAATTCACGAAAGGTTTCTCGTAGAGGAAATCTTCCATGAGGTAGGGAGACCAACTTGTATCTCCCGCATTTATGCGAGAATAAGAACTAGTTCCTTTATGCAAACCATCTTGCGTCTTCGCCCATATTGGCAAATTATGAGAATGCGAAACCTCATTTATAAGGTTTTCACCCAATAGAGAAGATGCCATATTTAAAAGAGTAACAGTCGATCCAAAAACTGCAGCAACATTAGCCGCCTTTGCCGCCGCAGGGAACCAAGATAACGCGACATCAATTGCCACACAAGACAATACAACAATTTCAGTTGTTGTTGCAAAAAGTCTCCAAGGTGCATCCGCCCCTCCCGGGATTGCGTTAAAACGATATCTATCCACATCAACCATTGGATCATTTAAACTTTTAGTACCCGTAGCCCATCCAGAACTTTTGGAAACAAGGTTTGTCCCCTGATCTCTTGCAGAAACATGGGAAAGGATTCCAAGTGTTCCCGCCTTTGCCGCCATGGCAAAACTGTTTAAGAAACCTTCATTTTCATCCGAAATCAACTGACTGAATAGGTTTGAAAAGCCCATAACAAACATTTCTGGCACAAAAAACATCCCAATTATATCCGTAACATCACTATAAGGATCCGTAAATGTAATACTGCTATCACCGCCCAACAATCTGAACATCGGAAGCGAATCATGTGCTTCAATACCTTTCAAATAATCAATGTGTCCTTTTCCCTTTTTCCTAGGGTCAACATATTCAACAAGAGGGTCTGTTTCTTTATAATTCTGCAATTTGCCCAAAATAATTGCAGGGGCAACCACATTGACAAAACCGCCCAACATGCTCCACAAAACACTTGAAATGGCAACTGTTTTCGCTACAGGACCATAACTCCCCGCATAAAACAGACCTACCGACGCAAGAGAGGTTACCCCCAATTCACCTATTGACCATTCAATATTGGCCAAATCCAGTTGCATGTTCAACGCCCCCGTACCTTCATGAGGAGAATCGAGCGTAATCACCTTGTCAACTTCACCATGATAGAAATTGCTGTTCTGAATCCATTCGCGGGAGACGACTCCACCCATGCTGTGGCCAATCAAGATGTAACGAGACGCTAGTTGGCGATAAAGGTCAGGATTTTTGCGCATAGAGTCAAGGGCGACTTGACCATGTAAATCCTTTGTCGTATCAAATTCATCTATGGAAAATCTCGCTTTTACCTCTTGAGCTTCTTCAATCATCGCACGTCTTTTACTAAAGGGCGTTCCCGGCAAATGCCACATTCTATCGCCCAACTCAACGGCGTTGCTGTCGGAACTGTTAGCTGGATTGGAAAATGAACGGTATTGATAAATACGTGACACCCTCTGATTCGTTGGATAATCTTCTTCAAAAATTTTTGGACCTAGCCAATACAATAAACGATGCGGGTCCGTCTTTTCTGTTTCATCATAACGTCCGATTTGTGCACCATTATCCAGGGGCTTTGTAGCGTAATACGCTTCATCAAGTTTGGCAGGATCAACTAGTCCGCTTAAAAAACCTTGGTCGGAACCATAGGCTCCATGAATCAAAAGAACGTTATAGTTAGTCGCCGATTCCATCGGCTTGGGGATAGTCCATCCTGAAGTAGCAAACAGAAATAAAATAAACAAAAGCTTTTTCATACTACTTTTCATATGTTATGTAATTTCCTTTACCATCACCAAATGTCACTCCTACAGAACTAAAACTAGTAAGTCGAATAACATCACCTTTATCCTCATACTTACAAAGAGTTCGGTAAATATTTAGATAATCCCCCAAAAAAGAAACAGACGCATAATTTCCCAATTTATATTCCTCACGAAGCATCACATTCTGTACAATTCCATTTTCAACCAAATAAACATCATAAGAATTTCTATCTAAGACCACACAATACACATCTTTGCCCCAAGCTCTCACGTCATCACATTTTTCAATCCACTTTAAATCGGCATCTAATCGTTTGTAAGTCAGCGTATTCAACAGCGTATCTAAAATCGCATATTGGCAACCACTCCCACCAGCATTCAATGATTCTTCCCCTAACGCAATAATGGTTCCATTTAGCCATGGTCTTAACGCTCTAACGCCATAATCCACATCGCAGCCATCCTTACCCACACTCACACCCTTAACAACAGGCACTTCACCCAATTTCCAAAACGAAAATGAATTCCTACCGTTTCCGCCCCAAATCACGGAATCCGAAAGTTGCCCTTTTACGTAGTCGTAAACCTCTGTCATATTATCCAAAGTGTCTGCCCAACGAGGGCCATCTTCCTGAACCCTGTAATTAAAAACTCGAAGTCTCTGCTTTCCTGTTCCCGTTATTTGAGACCCGTTGGCAAGATCCTGGTTCCAATACTGAAAATCATAGACAATTACAAGAGAATCATCTATAAACCCAACAACTTTTGCATTACCCTTAATATAATGCCCAGTAAATTCCTTTTCACCATCTTCACGGAGCAAGTCCCCGCATCCCCACATGCATACGCATGCGAGCACGCCAATCGCAACACAAATCAGCCGATTAATTCCACCCTTCATAAAAAACCTCCCTCGTCATTTTCTTTATTAGACCGGAAACACAAAAAATTATTCAATATAAATATAAGCAAAGCATCACACAAAGCCAAGTAACATTGTATAAACTTTTGAGAACATTTCAAAAAAGGAACCCACCGGCGTAGCCGGTGGTTCTTCATATGCGGGCCCTGCCCTAGGATACTAGCCACGCGTCACGTCGCGTAACACGATCTGCCACTTGCGAGTTTTCCTTACCGGCCGCCCGTAAACGGGCTATAGTTTTCCCAGCATTGTCAACTGTTCTCCGTACTGGTCTTCCTTCAGCTGATTTTGAATATACGCTGCAATCCTTGCCGTATTTTTACCGGTCGTGTCAACATAGTAGCCGCGACACCAAAATTCCCTGTTACGGTATTTGAACTGGAGTGATTTGTACTTTTCGTAGATCATCAGGCTACTCTTCCCTTTCAAGTATCCGACAAAACCCGAAACGCTCACTTTGGGCGGTATCTCGACCAACATGTGAACGTGATCCGGGCAAACCTCGGCTTCCAAAATATTGACCTGCTTCCATTCGCAGAGTTTTCTCAGGATTGCTCCGATTTCGGCCCTTTTCTCCCCATAAAAGACCTTCCTCCTAAATTTCGGAGCAAACACAATATGATATTTGCAGTTCCACGATGTATGAGCTAATGTGTTATTATTTCTATAATTCATTTTAAATCCTTTGATTTTATTGTTATGCAGTTGGCAGACCGCATATCAACAGTAATCAAGGGATTTCTTTTTATCCGAGGACGCAACGCCAGAAGGCTCTTTTGAACCACCAGCCTAGCTGGTGGTTTTCTTTTATACAAAAAGGCGATGCCGCAACAAGTGCGGCATGACAACTAAAACACACGCTTAAATGGCATCGGCAATTTAGCCGACAACCCATCCCAGCGAAAAGAACGAGGAAAGAGGACAGAGTAACAAAATTTGTGCGAAAAATGAACAAGTCCAAGGGCATATATCACCCTAAAAAACATTATATGTCATACCCAAAATTAGCTGGATCCTATCGGCCTTCGGCCTCCAGGATGACAGTAAAAAAAACTGTATAAATTCTCTACACAAGAGCAATTCAAGAAATAATGGTTTCCCTCCCTTCGGTCGAGAATGACGGCTTCGAGGATGACTCAAAACACCTAGCCAAACAACGGCAATAAAAATTCATAAATACAGCAGCCTAATATGACGATTAACAATAAAATCAAAAAATGCCGCCAACTGAGCAACATAACCACACAGTCTATCAAGAAATCGATAATATAACCCATAAGTTTTACCTAGCGCTACTTCACATTCAACACTTGTCCAGAACCATACGCACCATGGACCATCATCACATTGTAATTCGTAATACTTTCCATTGGCTTGGGGATGGACCAAGAAAAGACGGCTACAGCCATCATCAAAACAATTATATTCTTCATAAGCATCTTTATATTATTATTAGAATTGCAGTATTATTCCATTATCCGCATGAAATCCCATTTTTAAAATACCCTGTCTAGGATAGCACTCCCAAGCATCCTTATACTCGCATAAATTTCCGTCAACAAGCATCATTTTGCCTAAAAAAAAGGCACCAGAATTCCATCCTTGATTTTCTACCAAAATACTATCCTTTATTTTGTTTTCTATTTTCAAATAAATATTCGCAGACGAGGCTTCATAATACAAACAATACACATCATTCCCCCAAGTCCTCACATCATCACATTCACCAATCCATTCCAATTTTTCGTCCAACCGCTTAAATGCTAATGTTTTTCCGATGGTGTCTAGCACAGCGTATTGACAACTTTCCCCATCTGCATTAAGTTTTCCACCTAGAGCTATAAATTTTCCATCTAGCCATTGACGTATTCGTTCTATTTTAAATGATTGCGAACATCCGTCATTCTTTCTAGACAATTTCATTTCATGAGCTTTTTCACCGACTTTCCATAAAAGAATGTTATCGTCGTCCCAACGCCAAAAAACAGAATCAGTCATTTGATACCAATGGTAACCATTGCTCTTGTTTGTTAACGAATCACTCCAACGCGGCCCACTCTCCTGAACTCGATAGTTGTAAACCATCATTCTATCATGACCACATGAGACATCCGAATAATAGCCGCCATTCCACGTTTCCGTATCTTCGTACCATTCTCTGCAATCCGTCACAACAGCGAGCGAATCATCTATAAAGCCAGCTATTTCAGCAGAACCTCTCCCATCACTCCATCTAAACGTAACATCGTCCGAACACCCCCACATGCTTACGCAAGCGAATGCTACCGCCAAAACAGCGAGCATTTTTCTTAATCCAAACTTGGTCACTTTATTTTCCATAAGATTTTCTCCTATGTTTAAAATATTTCTATTACAAATTTATATATAAAATGTGTTATAGACTTCACTGGATCCTTCCGCCTACGGCGTCAGGATGACGGCAAAAAAGGAGATGCCCGGTTGTCATCCCGGACTTGTTCCGGGACGGGCATGACAAAACACTAAACTGTTTTCTCTTCTACTTCGCCGACGACTTCAGGGTCAGCGGGCAATATTGAACGCGAGCCGCTGCTGACAGTACAGACAAAGAAAAAGAACGACATCCACACCCAGTACATACTTTGCTTGTAACCCGTCGTAAAGTTCCAAAGAATAATCCACATCATGAACGTCGCCGTCAGCAGAAGTATAAACGGGCTTTGGGCCATGGCCATTCTATGGTAGCAAAACGTAAAGAGTACGCCAAAGAAAAACGGCAAAAGAAATATCCCCGGCAACCCAAAGTCCTTGTAGGCATCCCACAAATAAGGAATCGTATTGAGCCCGGTATATTTCACCACGCTCTCGTTATACGGTGTATCCCAGCCAAAATTCTGCTGTATTCCATCGCCGATGTGCATCAGGTGCGTAATGCCGAAGAACGCATCGATACCGTACGTCCAATCGTGTTCGTGAATGTCGCTTGTACGGTTGAACGCGTAATCCAGATTCCAGTAGTTGTTCGCCACGTACTTGTACGGGAGCAGCGCTACTTCTTTCGCAATCCTGCTGTCGGTGATGTCGGAATTGCCGTACTGCCCTTTAAGCGATGCGACCGCCACAAAGAAAATACAGACAAATACAGTGACCACGGCCAGCGAACGCCACGAGAAACGTCCACGCAAATAGTTGAACAGAATCATGAACATGCCGAGGCAAAGCATGTTGATGCCACGGCTCGGGTATGTAGCAAACGAAAGGAGAATCGTGAACACCACCATGAACCGCGAGGCATAGCGCACCCAGCGCACCGGGTTCATGGACTTGAACGACGCTACTGCAAAGAGCCCGACAACCATCGCTCCCGAGGTAAAGAAGTCCGCATACTTGAGCACATCGTTATCCTTGCCAGAGAGCCACTGCGAAGGGTTGTCCGTCAAGAGCACTAGGTTCCCCGCTACAGAAATCACGCCGAGCACGCCCACGAAGAAATATGCGAACGCCGAAAAACTGAGGAAAAAATGACAGACCCAGTTATATTCGCCATGCACCGATAGTTTATCCTGCAACGGTGGACCGCCACTCGAGCGCCACGCAAAGTCTGTCACGTAGCAGCCGACCAAAAAACAGAACATGCCGCCGCCCCACACAAGCCATGTCGAATAGTTGAAATCCGACATCATCGGCAAGAACTGCAAATAGGATACGCCGAGCATAATCATCTGCACTAGAAAGTACAATGTCGATGGGCGAAAAAAATCTTCCTTGAAAGCAGAAACTAGAACAAGGGCCACTATGGCGAGCGCAAACATCACGCTTGATTCAGGATAAGCGAATAATGCGTCCATAGGGCGAACACCAGAAGTTATTTACGCCAGAAGAAAATTTTCTTGACGAAGAAATCCCATTCGGCAGCAGTCTTGCTGTTTGTGCGGCTTTCCGAGCGCATGTACTCCACTAGATTGCAGAGGAGCGTAGCAAAGAAGAACGTGATGAATACCGTAAACACAAGAAGCAGACCGCGCTTCGGGGAAATCTTCTTGTCGTTTTCCCAAGGCGGTTCAAGTACGTGGAGGTTTGTGAGCATTTTGGCTTCTTCCATGCGCATCTGTTCGCTCTGCTGGCGCAACACCTTGTACATCGCTTCTTGGATGCGGATTTCGGCTTCGCGTCTCAAGTACTCCGAATAAAGTTGCGGAGACTTCTTGAGCTCCATGATACCGATGTCGCTGTGCTTACCCTTGAGCGTTCCTCCAAGGGCGGAATTCATTCCCTTCATTCTCTTCGAAAGTTCCTGATAACGCTTGCTGTTTTCACCGCGATCAAGCTTCTCGAAGTTCATTTCCATGTTCACTTCTTCACGCATGGCCTGCAGTTCGCTCAGATACTTGATGGTCGCTTCGAGCTGCACGGTCGGTTCATACACGTTGTTTGTCACTTGGAAATTGACGAAATCCTTGAGCAAGGAATCTAGCGCATGTTCGCAACTGTCAAGTCTGGACTGGAAGTATTCCCTGGACTGGCGAGCCTGTCTTGTCTTGAATGCGTTGAAAGAAGAATCTGCCTTTTCAAGCATAAACTGGATGACTTTCACAGCAAGCTTTGGGTCCGTATCCTTGTAATAAAGGGAGAACATCTCTTCCTTGTTCATCTCCAGGCCGAAGTTCTTGCGGAACTCCTTGAGCAAGTCCGCATGGAACTTGCCCTTGAACTCGTAATGCCTCGCCAGGTCAAACTCGTCGATGACCATGTTGTGCAGTTCCCAGGAATTGAGAATCGTCCACACGGCGTTCGCATCCTCGCTAGTCTCGGATAGGCCCAAGAAAGAAGTCATGCCGGATGCACCGCCCAACATGCCGCTCAATGCACCTGCCATGGACTGCGTTGATGCCGGCGGGGTGACAATCGCCGATGCCGCATACTTGGGCTTCACGACCCACATGACCATGACAAAGACGACAATGGTTGGGATAAGGACAAACGCAGCAACAAACTTGAAATGTTTCAAGTCGTTGTTCAGAATCCGCAGGCAGATTTCAACAAAACCGATTGGCTCTTGCTTTTCCATAAATTACTTGTAGTTGACGTAAATGATGAACGCAGAAGAAATCACACTCAGGAGGGAGGCCATGAACAAGGTAAAATCCTTGAACGATTCGTAATGACTCTTCGGGATTTCAATGTAGTCGCCCGGCAAAATCGGGTCTGTCGCGACGTTGACCGAGATAGCCTTCGGCGTCGTTCCGCGCCAGACCTTGACCTGATTCCATGAACCCGTTATCGTGTTTATACCGCCGGACGAGATATAGTCGATAGCATGCCATGTCGGGTTGTAGCCGTAACGCCCGATGAAGTTCACGGCGCCGCCCACATAGACAAACAATTCCTTCACGAAAAACTCGATTTCCGTATTCGGTGCGACAGTAGTCGTCTTCATGTCGGCAAGCGTAATCCAACGTGGATCCTTGTCCGGCTCGCGCACGCACACAGCCTTGTAGCCCAGGTTGTGCATCCTGTTCGCCCCCGCAAGGTCAAAGTAATCCTGGAGCGTCCTGTCGGCACGGTAAGCTACGCTTGTCCTGAATCCAGGGAACATCAAGGTGACGTTATCGCCCATCGCAATAAACGGGACAAAGACCTTGTCGCCCTGCTCCAGCATGACGTCCTTCTCGAAATCGCCGTTCGTCGTCATCGCCGTGAAGTTCACGTGGATAGTGTCCTTGCCGCGAATTACCTGCACGTCTTCGGTATTCGCGTTCGCCAGCGGGTTGCCGATTGCACGGATGAACTGGCTAAGCCTTGTCTGCGGATCGACGATGTGCTGGCCGACCAAGCCGACAGCGCCCATCGCGTTCACGCGGAACTTCTTGAGGGCGGCAAGCTGCACAAAACAGAACTCGCGCTTGTATTTTTTCGAGACCAAATCCAGAATGAGTTTCTGCGCTTCGCCGAACGTCTTTCCGCCCACGTTGACAGCGCCGCATTCCTCGATGGCCACGCTCCCATCCGGATAAATCTGGATAGAAAGGTACTTGTCTTCGAGCATCAAGTCCAAGAAATCGCCAGGCCCGAGCACGTAACTGGAATCGACGGCCATTTCGGCGTACATCGGCGTAAGCGATGCGGCGCCACGCGTCGATGTTCCTTCGCCAAGTACATAGCCCTTGCTAAGACTCGAATTACCGAACATCGATTCCGAAGCAAACACGCTTGCACATATCAAAAGAAGATAGGCTAAAAAAGCTCGCATATTAAATCAATCTACACTTGAGATAAAGACAACTAGGTCATATAATAATACAAAAAATCAAACGAAACAACTTGAAAATAAACGTAAATAGTTGGCAGAACGCGGTTAACAAAGGGTAGCGCTAGTTGGTAGTAAACAAAAAAAGGACCCGGAAATAACCGAGTCCCTTTTTAAAAGCGGTTTGACCGTTAGTTAGCGGACTTGCCTTCGCCTTCGACCATGTCAACAGCAGCATCAGCCTTGGCAGGTTCAGAAGCCTTCTTGGCCTTGGCAACGATTTCGTCTTCGACGAGACCGATCATGGCCATTTCAGCAGCGTCACCGGCGCGGTTCGGACCGAGCTTCAGCACGCGAGTGTAACCGCCGTTGCGGTTAGCATAACGCGGACCGATTGTGTTGAACAAATCCTGGAGAACCTTCGGGTCCATGATGAAGCGGGCTGCTTCACGACGGGCAGAAAGGTCACCCTTCTTTGCGTAGGTAATCATGCGTTCCACACAGCTGCGCACAAGCTTAGCCTTGTGAAGAGTGGTACGCACATAGCGCTTGTTCTGATCCGATTCCATGCCCTTACCGATGATGGAAGTGGTGAGGGCGCGGAGGATGGCACGCTTGTGTTGGGCGTTAACACCCAGTTTCTTGTTTTTTACACCGTGTCTCATGTTTAATCCTTCAAGTAATCATCGACGTCCATGCCAAAGGAGAGGCCCATCGACGTCAACACCTCGTTAAGTTCAACCAAGGACTTCCTACCGAAGTTCTTGTATTTGAGCATATCGTTTTCCTTGTTGCGTACAAGTTCGCCAATGGTATGGATGTTCGCCATACGGAGGCAGTTGCTGGAGCGAACGGAGAGTTCCAGATCGTCCACGCGCATACGGAGGAGGTTAGCGATACGCTGACGTTCTTCATCCATTTCGAGTTCTTCGGGGCTTTCGAGATCGCCTTCGAAGTTGATGAAGATTTCCAAGTGATCCACGAGAAGCTTTGCAGCGTATGCAAGAGCGTCTTCCGGATCAATGGAACCGTCTGTCGTAATTTCAAGTTCCAGACGGTTGTAGTCCGTCTTCTGACCAACGCGGGTATCGCTGATGTGCATTGCGACTTTCTGAACCGGGTTGAAGTTCGCATCCATGGCGATAACGCCAATCGGAGCGTCCTTGTCCTTGAGTTCGTCGGCAACAACATAACCACGACCGCAGGAGATCTTCACGTCCAGCGACAGAGAAGCGTTGCCGTTCAATGTCGCAATGTGAACATCCGGAGTCAGGATAGTGACATTGGGGTTGTCCATAAAGTCCTTGGCCGTGACTTCGCCATCACCGGACATGTCCAGGTGAAGGGTTTCGTCGTGATCAGACAGGAGCTTTACACGGATGCTCTTGAGGTTCAGGATAATGTCAGT
>JAFWRL010000173.1 GCA_017520105.1 Fibrobacter sp. | reverse complement strand
GGTCCGCACGGGCGAACGCGAAATCAGCATGACGTTCAACCCGGAACTTTCTGACATCAGCATCGAAGAAATCGAAGGCAAGGACGTGATTGTGTTCGACGACATGGTCCGCACCGGTACGACGATTGTTCAGTGCTGCGAGCACATCAAGAAGGGCAACCCGAACCGCGTCTGCTTCGGCGTGACGCACTTCCACACGAGCCCCGAGGCCCGCGAAAAGCTCAACAGCCCGGCCATCGACGAAATCCTTACCACGTCTACTCTGCCCGACATCATGAACCGCGACTGCCAGGGCCGCCTCCGCAAGAAGCTCACTGTGATGAAGCTCGGCAAGTGGATTGCCCGCCACGTGATGCAGATGTACGGCCTCGACGACGGACGTTTCGAGAAGGACTTCTACAAGATCGACATGAGTTCCAAGAACCCGCGTTGGCCGCCTGCATTCTTCTAAGTTTGGCTGTATATGGAAACGGATCCCGGATATTTACGATGTCCGGGATTTTTTGTACTAAAAATGCGCATAAATCAAGCTCTTGTTTGAATTTTTTTATTGAAAAAAACGTTAGTATGAATTATTAGTAATAAAACGTGTTATTTTTATATGTAGCAGAATGGGTTTTGATATGGCGGCGGAAAAATCAGTTTCTTTGACGACAGATGTTTTGGACCGTGTCGATATCGGTCTTTGGGCTGTAGAAATTGACGAAGGTCGTGCGCCGAGAATGTACGCCAACAAAACCATGTTGAAGTTGCTGGGGCTTGGCGAGGGTGTCGCTGCCGAAGACGTATTCCATGCGTGGTTTGACAATATTGATCCCGAACATTTTGAAGAGGTCAAGGCGTATGTCGATAAGATGAGTGCTGGCGGCAATGCCGAAATCCAGTATCCGTGGCATGCGCCCGATGGGCGTGTGTGCTTTGTCCGCTGCGGCGGGACTCGCGACTATGAATACAAGGACGGGGTGAGGCTCAGGGGGTGGCATCGCGATATTACGGAACTTGCGCTTATCCAGAAAACGGCCGAAGAGGAACTGCGTAAGGAAATCAAGGCGATGGGGCTGGATGCGAAGCGCGAAAGCCTCCAGAGCGCCATGAACGAAAAGCTGTACGGCAAGGCGATTCTCGACAAGGCTTACAGCTATTTCAAGGTGAATCTTTCCGAGGGCAAGGTCTATCGCCCCTTTATCCAGATTATCGAGGGCAAGTCCATTGACATCAGCGATTCTTTCGGTTCGGCGTTCCCGTCGTACGACGCGGTTTTGGAAAGCATTGCGGGAAATGCGGTAGATCCGGAATACAGGGATTCTTTTGTTCAACATCTTTCGGCCAAGTCGCTTATCGAACGGTTCCAAAAGGGCGATTCCATTCCTGAATATACGTGCAGGTCACATTCGACGCATATCGGCTGGCATCATAGCCGTTTTGTCTGCTACATCTCCAAAAACGAAATATTGGACGAATACCAGGCGATGATGGTTGTGTATAACGTTTCGGAACAGCAGAAACAGGATGCCGCCATTAGGGACTGTATCGATGTCCTTTATACAGAAAAACGTTCCAAGGATGCTATCGAGGAATTGCTTTCGAAGTTGGCTTCGTTCTACGATGCGGACAGGGCCTACATTCTGGAATCCGACAAGGACAGGGAATTTCTCCGCAGCACGTACGAATGGTGCCGAAAAGGGGTGAAATCGGAAAAGGCTGAACTTCAGCATATTCCGTTTGAAGTGATTAATCCGTGGATTGAGTCTGTCGGAGATAGGGATGCGGTCTATCTGGATTCGCAAAACGACGAATCGGGCGTGTGGCTTCGGTTGTACAGTTTGATGCCGGTTCAAGATGTAAAAAGCATCAGTGTCTCTACCATTGTATCGAACAAGCACCGCTATGGGTTTGTGGTTTTGGACAACCCGAAGGAATCGCAAAAGAGTTTTGCCGTGCTCAAGTTGGTGGCGGGTTTTGTTGAAAACGAAATCAACCGCAGAAAGCGAATGGACGAAGATGCCGCTGTGACGTCACTCTTGGCGTCGGATTATTCTTGTATTTTCTATTGCGATTTGGAAGCGGACCAGGTGACGGTGCACAAGCTGCATAGTCGTTTTAAAAAGACCCTTTGTCAGGATCTGGATTGCCTGACGTATGACGAGGCTGTCAGTTTCTTTACCGATAAGATAATTTCTCCGAAAAGCATCGATGAGATGCGTCCGAGGTTTTTTGTCAAGAACATCATGTCGCTTCTCCAGAAGAACGGCGTCGCGAGTTTTGAATTTATCAATAGCGTCGATCACTTTTGCGAATGCAAGATTGTTGCGGTCGATAAAAGCAAAAAGGCTTTCGTCGTCGGCTTTGCCGATAAGGACGAACAAATTCGCATGACCCGTATGCACCAGACGATGTTGCAGGAGGCGCTTTCGATGGCGCAATCGTCTAACCGTGCAAAGACGACGTTCCTCTCGAACATGAGTCACGATATTCGCACGCCGATGAATGCGATTGTGGGCTTTACGGAACTTGCCATGTCGCATATAGACGATAAAGAACTGGTGATGGATTATCTGAAAAAACTGGAACAGAGTTCGAACCATCTGCTTTCGCTTATCAACGATGTACTGGACATGAGCCGTATTGAATCGGGCAAGATGTTCCTTTCGGAAAGTGCCGAAGATTTGTCCGAAATTGTCAAGACGCTCACGGATATCGCCCAGGCCGATATCGATGCGAAGAATCTCTCTTTCAAGGTGGACATGGAGTCTGTTCGCAATACGAAAATCATGTGCGACAAACTGCGGCTGAATCAGGTTCTGCTCAACGTACTTTCGAACGCTATCAAATATACGCAGAATGGCGGCTCCATCGTCATGCAGGTCATCGAAAAGAAATCGCTGCGGCCGGATTCCGCTTTGTTCGAGTTCCGCATCCGTGATAACGGCATGGGCATGAATGCGGAATTTCTCAAGATGATTTACGAGCCTTTTACAAGGGCGAATTCGACAACGGTAAGCGGAATTCAGGGAACGGGACTTGGCATGTCCATCACCAAGAGCATCGTCGAAATGATGGGCGGGCATATCGAGACGTTCAGTGAAGAGAACAAGGGGACAGAAGTTGTCCTTGATATAGACTTTAAGTTGCACGATAATGTTAATGGTGGTGTGCCTGCGCCTGTTGACGAATTCGATTTTACAGGCCGGAAGATTCTGATTGTCGAAGATAACAAGATGAATCGCGATATTGCCCGGGACATCTTTGTCGATAACGGATTGGAAGTGTTCATGGCTGAAAATGGTCAGGAAGCTGTGGAGATGGTGAAGAATTCCAAAGAAGGGCAGTACAATCTTATCCTCATGGATGTGCAGATGCCTGTAATGGACGGTTATACTGCAACGCGTAAAATTCGCGCTCTTGGCCAAAAGTTCCAGTCCACGATTCCGATTGTCGCGATGACGGCAAACGCTTTTGAAGAAGACCGCAAGGCGGCTTTTGACGCCGGTATGGACGAACATATCGCCAAGCCTATTGACTTCGAAAAAATGAAGTATATTTTGGCTAGATTCCTTAAACAGTGATGGATGAATGATTAAGAATATTGAAGGTGTCCAAAACGCAAAAGTGATGCACCGGGATCACTTTATTTTTGCGGTGGTTCTTGTTGTCGTTGCCGCTTTGGCTTTCTTGTTTTCTTGCCAAAAAATTCTGAAGATTGTCGAGAATGGATGCTTCAACAAGCTTCAAGAGTATGCCAGGGTCGTATCGCATCAGTTTATAATGAACAATTTGCATTACGGTGGAACGCTCCGGTTCGTGGCGAATAACTTGGAAAACCGTACGGATTATTCGGTTGATAGCTTGCGTCCGAAACTGGACGAGATGCGTTCCTTTTTGCAGGATATAAAAATAAATGTCCTGTTGCCGGGCGATACGGTGATTTTGTCGGACGGTTCTGTTGCGCAGGCTTCTGCGATGGGACTTTCTTACAAAAAGGAAGCCACATCAGGCTCGCATGTGGCTGTTCATCTTGAAAGCGATAACCCGAATGAAAAAATCCTGTACCATTTTGTTCCTGTAAAGAACCAGGGCAAAACGGCCGCCGTCGTATTTTGGAGCTATAATCTAGGGCTTATTCACCAGTATTTGCGTACGGAAAAGGAATATGACCGCAAGATGTTTGTTTATGTGGTCAACCGCGAGGATGGCCGGTTTGTTGCGGATACGGAACACGATTCGTTGAAGAGTATTTTCGATATCAAGAGCGAAAAGGATAACGAAGATGGTACATTTACATCTGTTGTCGATAGTATCCTTGCTGGTAAGGAAGGGAAAACTTGCATAGAGAATTACTGGGAAGAGACGAATTGCGTTTACTATAGCCCGATGGAAGTGGATAACTGGAGTATTGTGATTACATCTCCTGCCACGTATGTGATGAGCGATATCCGCAGGGTTCGTACTATTTTAATTTGTTTTGGAATAGGCGTGTTCCTTTTCTTTGTCGCTTACTTTGTTCTTTTGCGACGAGTGGCGATTCGCTGCTTTGCCGCTGAATCTGAGCGGTCCGCGCTAGACGATGTCGGAAAAGTACGGTACATGCAGATGAAACTTCTTGGGCTTCTATCCAAGAACTTTATCAATATTTACTATGTGAACCCGGAGTCTGGTTCGTATGTCGCGTATTCCAATTCCAGAAATGACTTGTACAAAGAAATAACAAATCGTTTTGATTTGAACGCCTCTATATACGACATCATGAACGATGACGAGTTGACGAAAATTCACAAGGATGATTTGGAACTTTGCCATAGGGTGTTCAACAAGGAAGCTTTCCTTGATATCATGGGCAAATCCGAAACAAGGCGAGTTGTCGATATGCGTTGCTTTATCAACGGCAACTGGGTCTGGATTCGCCATACGTTGATTGGCTTTGCCGATGCGAAGGGACAGGGTTACGTGATTATCGGCGTCGAGGATGTGAATGACGAGAAGGTCGCTATCGAAGCTGAAAGAGAAAGGCTTTCTGTCATTAACGGGCTATCTGAGGAATTTTCGTTGGTGAGTTTTATCAATCCGTCCACGAAGGAAGACCACCTCTACTATGTCAAGAAGAACAACTGGGCGGACAATCCCAATTGGCGGAAGGTCGGAAATTTTGCGGACCGTCTGAGGCTGATTGGCAATACGCTTGTGCATCCCGATGACCGTAAAAAGTTCATGGAAATGACAAAGCGCGAAGTGGTCATGGATCAGCTGTCCGTGAAAAACGCATATTACGTTAACTACAGGATGATTATCGACGGGGCTGTTGAATATTGGCAGCTCAAGTTTGTCATGGCGGGCAAACCTACCGATAAGCAAAAGAAGATTGTGGCCGGCTTTATCAGCGTCGATGAATCGACCCGCTTGCAGCTCGAACAGAAAGAACAGCTGGAAAGTCAGGCGGAAGCTTTGAGTCAGGCGTTGGTGGCGGCTCAAGCGGCGAACTACGCAAAGAAGGAATTCCTCAATGGCATGAGCCATGAAATTCGAACTCCGCTGAACGCCATTATCGGCCTCACGTCTCTTGGCTTGTCGCATCTGGATAATCGCGAACGACTCAGGAGTTGCCTTGTCAGGATAGACCAAAGCTCTAGCCGCTTGCTTTCTATTATCAACGATATCCTGGACATGAGCCGCATAGAATCGGGAAAAGTGGATATTCATGAAACGCCTACGCATTTGTTTGAAATCATCCATGAAATCGAGCGCGAAGTCCGTCCGGATTTGCAAGCCAAGAACCTTAAGTTCGAAATCGATTATGCCGATATCAAGGACGAAGAAGTTGTCTGCGACCGCGATTGCCTAAAGCAGGCTTTGATGAAGATTCTTTCGAACTCCGTCAAGTTTACAAACGAGGGCGGTTCTGTTTCGATGAGTGTCAGGGAAACGCCTCTGTCGAAGTCGAGCTACGCTGCGTATGAATTCCGCATAAAGGATAACGGTATCGGCATGAGTGAAGAATTCCTCAAGACGGTTTATGAACCGTTTGCGAAGGAATCGACTGCGTTGGGTGAAAATCGCGGTATGGGACTTGGGCTTGCCATTACGAAGAACTCTGTGGAAATGATGGGCGGCCAGATTGAAATCGCAAGCCGTGAGAATGTCGGAACCGAAGTCATCATGAATTTCGAATTCAAGTTGGTGCATTCGAACGAAGAACGCGAAAGATCCGCGTCGTCGAAGACGTTGGAAGATTCTCGTTTTGCCGGCAAGAAAATTCTTCTGGTCGAAGACAATATTCTCAACCGCGAAATCACGATGGAAATTCTCCAGGACAGCGGATTTATCGTGACCGCCGTGGAAGACGGCGATGTTGCCGTGAAAATGCTGTCGAAGGCTCCGTCGCGTCCGTTTGACCTCGTTTTGATGGACATCCGTATGCCCGTGATGGACGGTTACGAGGCGACAAAGCGAATCCGCGCTCTTGCTAACAGGGACGTTGCCGGAATCCCGATTATCGCGATGACCGCGAACGCCTTTGACGAAGACCGCAAGGCCTCCTTTGAGGCCGGCATGAACGAGCACATCGCAAAACCGGTCAGCATCGAGAAACTGAAAGAAGTACTCTCGCTGTTCTTGTAATTTGCGCCGTATTGTCATCCCGTCCTTGCTTTTGTCATCCCGGCCTCCATGTGTCGTCATGCTGAGCGTAGCGAAGCATCCAGTAACGGTTCTCATAACATTGTCATCCCGGCCTTGTGCCGGGATCGGTTGTTAATCCGCTATTTTATGTTTATCATAATTATGTGAAAAAATGATGACGGCGGCATTTTTTTTTTGAAAACTTATCTATATTGAATTGCATATGTCAGCACGAGTAACTAGCAGCGATAAAATTGAAGACATGTTTCCGGAAACCCCGGTACGTAAGATTATCACCCCGATTGAACGCCTGATGAAGGTGGAGACGACGGGCGGCATAGTGCTTATCATTATGACGCTTGCGGCCCTCATCTGGGCGAACCTCTCTCCAGAATCCTATGAACACTTTTGGCATTTGCCGTTCGTGGTGACGATTGGCAGCTGGGTGGGCACGGGCGATTTGCACTGGTTCATCAACGACGCGCTGATGACGATATTCTTCTTCAACATCGGGCTCGAAGTCAAAGGCGAAATGACCTACGGCGAACTCCACGACCCGAAGGCGGCGAGCCTCCCGATTATCGCCGCGGCGGGCGGTATGCTGTTCCCCGCTTTGATTTACTTGGCGCTTTGCCCTCCGGGAACGTCGCACGGCTGGGGAATCCCTACGGCGACGGATATCGCGTTCGTGGTCGGCTGCATGGCTATTTTGGGCAAGAAGGTGCCGCATGCGCTCCGCGTGATGATTTTGACCTTGGCGATTGCAGACGATATCGGTGCGATTCTCGTGATTGCGATTGGCTACCCGAGCGGCGACGGCATCAACTTTAGCGCTCTTGGAATGGCCTTTGTGCTCCTCGCCTTGTTCAATGTTTTCTTCCGCATTGGCGTGCGCAATATGCTGTTGCTGCATTTCACGGGTGTTGCCGTGTGGGCGTTCTTTGTCAAGTCCGGTGTGCACCCGACGATTGCGGGCGTGCTCCTTGGCCTCTCCGTGCCTGCTAAGGCCGTGGTGGCGAAAGGCGTGGTGGCCCAGTTCGCAAGAGGCGTGGGCAATGTGCTTTCGGGCGAGACGAAGGACCGCAATGAACAGTACGAAGTGTTTACGATGCTCAAGCGCGGGGCAAGCGAAAGTGTTTCGTTGCAGGAACGCCTGTACAAGATGCTTGTGCCTTGGGTGAACTTTGGTATCATGCCGATTTTTGCGCTTGCAAATGCCGGTGTCGAAATCAAGCTCGGCGGTCTCGATGTGCCCGTGCTTGGCGCTGTTGCGCTCGCCCTCATTTTCGGTAAGCCGATAGGAATATTCCTCTTCAGCCTCTTGTCCGTAAAGATTGGCGTTTCCAAGAAGCCGAGTTACTCCTGGAAAGTGCTGTGGGGTGGCGGCATGCTTGCCGGTATCGGGTTTACGATGGCCCTGTTTGTGGCTGGCCTTGCCTTTGAAGACGGCGCGAACAAGGATTCTGCAAAACTCGGCATCCTCCTCGGAAGCTTCAGCGCTGCAATACTCGGCACCATCTACATGAGCATCGTCTCGAAGAAAGAGAAGTAGTAGGAAGTAGGAGTTAGGTTTTAGGAACGTCATCCTGGAACCCGTCATCCTCGAAGCGAAGCGTAGGGGAACCATTATTTCTCGTAAAGATGTCATGCCGGCCTCCGAGCCGGCATCGCCTTACACAGATCAAATTGCAGATACTGTTCCTTAACTATATTTCTTTCGTC
>JAFWRL010000172.1 GCA_017520105.1 Fibrobacter sp. | reverse complement strand
GGTGAACATCAACCAGATGGCCGATACCACGAGTCTCATCTTGGATGCGCTCAGGAACATAGACGAAAAACAAGGTGCCCAGAAATAGGGTCAAACAAGTGCCCGCCAAAAGTGGGCGTATATAATGCCTGAAAAGGCAAAGGAAAAAAGATGAATTACGCAGACGCAGGAGTGTCCTTGGCCCGTGCCGACGAAGCAATGGTCGGTGTCAAGAAATCCGTACGTACTACATTCAACCAGGGCGTCCTCGGTGACGTCGGCAACTTCGGCGGTCTCTTTACGCTGAACCACCTGGGCATGAAGGACCCGGTTCTCGTGAGCTCCGTCGACGGCGTGGGCACCAAGCTCAAGGTCGATATCGAGATGGGCACGCACGAACTGCCGGGCCAGGATATCGTGAACCACTGCTGCGACGACATTCTCGTTCAGGGTGCGCGTCCGCTGTTCTTCTTGGACTACGTGGCTACGGGTCGCTTGGAACCGGGCGTTATGGACAAGCTTGTTGCCGGTATGGCCAAGGCTTGCCGCGAGAACGACCTTGTCTTGATTGGTGGCGAAACTGCTGAAATGCCGGGCTTCTACGGACCGGGCGACTACGATATTTCCGGTACAATCGTGGGTGTCGTGGAACGCGAAAACATCATTGACAGGAAGTCGATTAAGCCGGGGACTATCATTCTCGGTCTGCCTTCTACTGGACTTCATACAAACGGCTATTCACTTGCACGTAAGGTGCTTTTTGAAGTGGCAGGTTACAAAGTAGATACGGTTGTTGACGGTATGGATATGTCCATTGGCGAAGCTCTTGCCGTGCCGCATCGCAGCTACTATCCGAGCCTCATAGATCTTTGCAACAAGAAGATTATTCAAGGCCTTGCTCACATTACGGGTTCGGGCTACCAGGGCAACATTCCGCGAATCCTTCCGGACAACGTTGACGTGATCATCGACCGTACCACATGGGATCCTCCGATGATCTTCAAGCTCATCCAACAGGCGGGTTCTGTCGAAAAGGACGAAATGTACTCGACGTTCAACATGGGTATGGGCATGCTTATCTTCATCGACCCGAAGGACAAGGACGAAGTTGTCGCTCACCTCGAATCGAAGGGTGAAAAGTGGGCTCAAATCGGCGAAGTCGTAGAAGGCACCAAGCAGGTGAAGTTCAGAGATTAATGTGAAATGTGTGATGTGAGATGTGAAGTGGATCATTAGTCATTTCACACTACACATTACACACTACACATTAAAAAAAGGCTTGCGCGTAAAGCGCGGCCTTTTTGTTTTTTCTAGCCGCTAATCCCTGTTTACTTTTTGTTCCAACTCACAAATTCTCTTTTAAAAAACTTTTTTTTGTGCCTTTTCTTGCAATAAAATCTAATTTTATGAAAAGTGTGAAAAGGAAAAATATGAAAAAACGTTTATTGTGCTCTTTACTTGCGGCTGGTGCAGTTGCCGTGTTTTTTGGCTGTGGTGATGATTCCTCTACACCGATTGCTCCAACACTGGCTTCTTCGTCAAGCGTAATTTTGAATGGTGAAAGTTCCAGTGCAACTGCTTCGAATCCGGGTTTAAGTTCTGCTGTTGTTCCGGGGTCCAGCACTTCCAATCCGATTTTATCTAGTGCTTCTAATCCGGCATTGAGTTCTGCTGCGAATCCGCCAGCCTTGAGTTCCAGCGATGGTGGTGTCCAGCCTCCGACAAGTTCTGCTGTTGTTCCGGGCAGTTCCGCTGTTGCTCCATCAAGCTCTGAAGCTGCACCTGAATCTTCTGCTGCGGAAAGCTCTAGCAGCGGTCCTGAATTGGGACCTGACGGATTCCCGACGCTTGAATCTTACGGGCCACCTCCTGCCGAATACACCAAGAATATTTTGAATAACGGAAATAACGGTTGGAACAGCCGCTATTGGGATGCCTGCAAGCCGCACTGTGCATGGATTAGTAACGGTCAAGAAGGTAAGACCGATACGACGACCGAGGCTTCTTACCAGAAAGGTATGACGACTGCCCGTAACTGTAACATCCATGATGTCGAAGTTCCGACATTCACTGTGGGGTCTGGCGCGAACGTTTATTGGTTCGGTTATGAAGGTACGAACAACGCTTGCGGCAATGCTAAAGAAAAGGGCGTGTTCACTTGTACGGACATGGCTCCTATCGCTGTGAACGATTCTCTCTCTTACGCTTATGTGGCTGGTCCTGGATCGCAGACAACGTGCGGCAAATGTTTCCATCTTCAGTACAACGGAAGTTTCAAGGATGCGAGTGCGAACAATGCCGCGAAGGAAACTCACAAGGCGCTTAAGGGCAAGCATATGGTCGTGATGACGTCGAACATCGGTCACGACGTGGAAAGAGGCCAGTTTGACTTGATGGTTCCAGGCGGTGGCGTGGGAGCCTTCGATGCCCTTTCCGTACAAGTGAGCGGACAGAATGTGGAATGGGGTGCTGGCTTCGGCGGCTTCCTCACTGCATGTCAGGGTAAGCTCGGTTACGACAATACTCTTGAAAAGTATCAGCAATGCGTGAGGGACATGTGCGACGCTGCGTTCGGCGATGCTGGATTCCCCAACTTACTGCGTGGCTGCCATTGGTTTGCAGACTGGTTCATGGCTGCTGACAATCCGACCTACAACTGGGAAGAAGTTGAATGCCCGCAGTACCTCATCGACCATTACATGACCCGCATCAATACCACCAAGGATAACAACTACAAGTGGCGCGATGACTGGTCCACCTTCAAGCAAGGCGATGTTCTGGATACCGCAGTTTGCTGGAAGGACGGCGAAAATCCGCATGATCCGAACGGCAAGGGTGCTGGTTGCGAAAAGTAGTTAGCGATGGGCCATGAGCGATGAGCCATGAGTCTTGAGTAACAATTTTTAAGTTGTCACCCTGGCCTTTGTGCCAGGGTTTTTGTTTTGTATTGTCCTCCAGCCGTTTTAATCCGTCATTTTTCGCGATTTTACCTCGTCATCCCTGCGACTATAATTCGTCATTCCGGCCCTGAGCCGGAATCTCCAAGCCTTTGCGTCGTCATTTTCCGCAACTTTTAGCCCGTCATCCCCGCGGAGGCGGGGAGCCCGGGAAAGATTTCTGTTGATAGAATGTTGATAATGTGGGTCTCGAACGGCATACATCCCGTTTCTAAGGAAAAAAGTGAAAAAAAGTGAAATTTTTTCACTTTTACCCCTTGACTTTTTCCCCGAAAATTCTATAATTGGCTTCACCCTCGAAACGACGGTCAAAACGAAGAATCGAGAGAAAAAACAAAAGCCCGCGAGACTTTTGGGAAGATTGAAGGAATCGGAGATGTGCTTAGTGACGGCCCAAGAAAATTTCTTGGAAGTCAAATTTACGGAAAACAGGACAGACTATTTAAAAATCAATGAAGAGTTTGATCCTGGCTCAGAACGAACGCTGGTGGCGTGTCTTATACATGCAAGTCGAGCGAGGCAGCAATGCCGAGCGGCGAACGGGTGAGTAACGCGTAAGCAATCTGCCCCGTATCAGGAAATACC
>JAFWRL010000171.1 GCA_017520105.1 Fibrobacter sp. | reverse complement strand
GTGTGGGCGAAACGGTCGCGCTGTTCGTCATGGTGTTCTCGATGATGCTCGTGTCGTAGAATTCACTCAGAACAATTGCGAAAGCACCCTGTCACTGACAGGGTGCTTTTGCAATAAACTCTTTTTGTTAGGTTGTTTGTTCTGTTTTTCTAAAAACGGATCCAATTACCCTTTCATTTTTATAAGCAAGGCTGTTAAAAAGTATAAACGCATTTTAATCAGATAATACCTGATCAGTTTCCTTGTGTTTAAACAAGATTTATCCATGTTTTTTGAAATCGTTTGGAGTTCTTTCTTTTTAAAAATTTGCCTTAACGATTTCGCAATGTTAAAAACTGAGGTGTCCAATAGAGATTGTGTTTTACTGAAACATATGTCAATTATAAAGTTGTTTAATTTTTGTTCAAGTTCTTTACTTAAAAGATTGTATTCTTTTAAAAGTATTTTAATTCTTTTTCCAACATTTACTAATCCATCAATGTACTTGAAATAGATTTTTCCATTATTGCTAGTGCCATTCTTGTTAAAGCAATATTCATATAGGGGTTTGTCCAGAAAATATATTGAAGAAACGGATTTTAGTAACAACTCGACAAAAAATACAGTATCTTGCAGACAATAAGTTGATGGGTTAAACCTTATATTTAATACGTTCTTCTTTATAATCAGTGCCCAAGAATAGCAGGCAATGTGATCGTCGTGGGTAACTAAATGAGGTATCAATTCCTTGATCTCGTCGTTTTTGAGAATACGATTTTCATAACCTCTATGATTTTCGATACCTGTTGAGCCATTTCTTTTATGTTCCCATGCTTTGCATCTAACAACATCTACATTTTTATTTTCAATAGCCTCGACCATATCCTTTACAAAAGTCTCGCAAACATAGTCGTCACTATCGACAAACATAATGTATTCGCCGGTGGCGTTTTCTATGCCTATATTTCGAACATCAGAAAGGCATGTGTGTGATTCTTTTTTGATGATTTTAATTCTTTTATCTTTTTTTGCGTATTCATAGCACATTGATAAAGAATTATCGGTAGAGCCGTCATCTACTATAACCAATTCAAAGTTTTTGTAGGTCTGCTTAAGAATGGATTGAATGCATTTGTCCAAAGACAATTCTACATTATATACTGGAACCAGTATACTGACTTTGTTTTCCATGAAAAGCTTCTTGTATTTTTGAATTTAGCGTTATCGTTCGAGCTGGAAATAGATACCGGCGAGCGGCGGGAGCTTGATGTTGAGGCTGCATTGCCTGTTCTGCCACGGAATGTCTTCAGTCCAGACTTCGCCGAAGTTTCCGACGTTAGAACCGCCGAACATTTCGGAATCAGTATTGAAAATTTCTTTCCAGGCTCCACGTGCAGGGGCTCCCAAGCGATAATTCTCACGAACGACTGGCGTAAAGTTGAATACGCAAAGGATCATGTTGCCGTGGTCATCTTTACGTACAAAGCTTACGATGGAATTGTCCGCGTCGTCGCACCAGATCCATTCAAAACCGGTGTAGTAGTGGTCTATTTCCCAAAGCGGGGCGCTTTCTTTGTAGATGTGGTTTAAAACCTTCATCATTTGCAGTATCTTGCCGTGGCTATCCCAACTGACGAGGTGCCAGTCGAGTGACTGCTTCTCGTTCCATTCGCGGAATTGGCCGAATTCGTTGCCCATGAAGTTGAGCTTCTTGCCGGGGTGCGCGTATTGGAAAGCGTAGGTGAGGCGGAGGTTTGCAAATTTTTGCCAGTTGTCGCCCGGCATCTTGCCGAGCATGGAGCCTTTGCCGTGTACCACTTCGTCGTGACTGAAAACTTGTATGAAATTTTCAGAATAAGCATAGACCATGCTGAAGGTGAGCTGGTTATGGTGGTACTTGCGGTGAATCGGTTCGTGCTGAATGTAGCTGAGGAAATCGTTCATCCAGCCCATGTTCCACTTGTAGTGGAAACCGAGACCGCCTTGCTCTGGCGGACGTGTGATGCTCGGGAAGCTGGTGGATTCTTCGGCAATGAGAATGGCATGCGGCGTGAGACGGCCCATGATGCTATTGAGGTGCTTCAGGAACTCGATTGTGTCGTAGTTGATATTGCCGCCGTCTTTGTTCGGAACCCACTGGCCGGGGCCTTTACCATAGTCGAGGTAGAGCATGGATGCCACCGCATCGACGCGGAGGCCGTCGCAGTGGAATTCCTTAAGCCAGTACATGGCGTTTGCAATGAGGAAGTTCTTGACTTCGTTACGGCCGAGGTTGAAAATGTAGGTGCCCCAGTGCGGGTGTTCGCCTTGGCGCGGATCGGCGTGCTCGTAGCAGGCGGTGCCGTCGAAACGGCCAAGCGCGTGTGCATCCTTCGGGAAGTGTGCTGGAACCCAGTCGAGAATCACACCGATTTCGTTCTGGTGGCAGAGATCGACAAAGTGGCGGAACTGGTCAGGCGTGCCGTAGCGGCTCGTGGGGGAGTAGTAGCCCGTGACCTGGTAGCCCCAAGATTCGTCGAGCGGATGTTCAGCAATCGGCAAAAATTCTACGTGCGTGTAGCCCATTTCCTTGAGGTAGGGAATGAGTCGTTCGGAAAGTTCGTCCCAGTTGAGAAAACGGTCGGGGTCTGCCGGGTCGCGACGCCAGGAACCAGCGTGGACTTCGTAGATGTTCATGGGGCTTCCGAAGACCTTGGTTGCCCAGTGCGTTTGCATGTAAAGCTCGTCGCCCCATTCGTAACCATCGAGATGTGTGGTGATGGATGCTGTTGCAGGGCGTACTTCGGCGAGTTTTGCAAGCGGATCCACTTTTACATGCAGCTGACCATCTGCGCCGTGGATTTCAAAGCGGTAGAGTTCGCCTTCGCCAAGATTCGGAATGAAGATTTCCCAGATGCCGCTTGCACCGAGCATGCGCATCTGGTGGCGGCGCCCATCCCAACTGTTGAAGTTCCCGACAACGGAGACTGCGCGGGCGTTCGGAGCCCATACGGCAAAGTGGACACCCTTGAATCCTTGATGTTCGACGAGGTTTGCGCCGAGCTTGCGGTACAGTTCGTAGTGCGTACCGGTGGCAATGAGGTGTCTGTCGAATTCGCTCAACACGGGCATGAATGCGTATGGATCGACAAGCGTGTATTCGTTGCCGTCTTCTTGACGGATAATTAAGTTATAAAAGAATGGTTTGTATTCCAGGTCGAGGATGGCTTCGAAAAATCCCGTGTTGCCGATTTTCACAAAGTCGAATTCTTCGGTGCCGTCACAAGATTCGCCTCGGATAAAACTGGCCTGCGGCTGGTAGGTGCGGATGACGGTCTTTATTCCACGGTCCGTTTCGAGCGGGTGAATGCCCAAGATAGAAAAGGGGTCTTTCGTTTTGAAGTCCCAAATGGCTTGCATGTTTTCTGCGGTCAGACTGGTAAAATCATTCCATTCCATATATTTTCTCACTTAATGTTTTTAACGCAAAGAAAAATAACATAAAAACGGAATGTTATGCGATTCATGACAATAAAAACTGTAATATTTGTGATGTTTAGTACATAGAACTTTGAGCTTGGAAAAAAGGTATTAGGTAACAGGTATTAGGGTTTAGGTAGTAAACAGTAAGCAGTGGTTAGTAAACAGGAATATTTAAGTGGCTAGTATACAGTGATTAGTAAACAGTGGAAAGGAACGTTCTTATTACAATCCTAACCACTAATCACCAACCACTAACCACCAACCACTAAAACTTCACTGGATCCCTCGTCGCTTCGCTTCTCGGGACGACTCCTGTGATGCGTTCACTGCCTACTGCCTACTAAGCTCTACCAACTAAGACCTACCAACTAACCTTCACTGGATCCTTCGCGTTGCTCAGGATGACGAGTCTTTCGTCTTGACTTTTTGTTACATTTATAACAAACGGAGGCTTGCAATGGCTGTTGTGATGGATGAAAACGCGAATCCGATGAAATTTGAAAAGATTTTCAAGGTGACATCGGAGATGATTGACGAAAATAAACACATGAACAATGTGTGGGCGGTACAGTGGGTTCAGGATATTTCGATTGCACATTCTGATTCTGTCGGTGCGACCGATGTTATGTACCAGCTCGGTTGTGGCTGGATGATTCATACTCAGTTTGTAGAATATAAAAATCAAGCTTTTTTGGATGATGAAATCCGCGGAACGACGTGGGTGGCAAGCTACAGCAAGGTGATGAGCGTGCGCAAGTGCCGCTTTGAACGCGTCTCTGACGGCAAGGTTGTCTTTGAATCCGAGACGCAGTGGGTGCTGATGGACATGAAACGAGGCCGTCCGTTCCCCATTCCGCAAGAAATTAAAGATAGATTCCAAGTGAAATAGGTTTGAGCAATGGGCGCGCACCTGCGGTGCTTTGAGGTCGGGACTACGCCCCTTTGATCCTTTTAT
>JAFWRL010000170.1 GCA_017520105.1 Fibrobacter sp. | reverse complement strand
TTATCGACAAAGTGCATCGGGGCCTGTTCCCACTTTTTCTTGGAAACATGGCGGTAAAAAATCGCAGCATCGTACTTTTCGTGACTGTGGCGGAAAATGTCGGCCTGGAGAGTCACGGTATCGCCGGGTTCACGCTTGAGCATGAAACGGCCGCCCTCGATGCTCGGGCGAATATTTTCAATAACGAGATTTTCTTTTAAAGTTGGAATAGTTGCCATAATGGCTAGAATTTAGCAAACTACTTAATCCGAATCAACTGCACGTCCTTGATCCATATCGTTCTTTCGCTCTTGCCCAAATTCAAATCCAGGCGAGCAAACGGGTCCGTTCGCACTGCCTTAAACTCTTTTTCATACGACTGGCCAGTCGTCGTGACATTGACATGTTCCTGGAAGCCATTGGTGCTGTCATTGTAAATATAGCCCCCCAATCGCGCAGTAATTATTCCTTCAACATCAGACCAGACTGTAAAAATAAACTTGTACGTTCCCCCTGCCACTACAGGAATATTTTCATGCAACAGCTGCACGCTGTACGAATACTCGCCACCTTTCGTCACATGGACGCGCATTGCATTGGACTTGCCATCTTTTACAATCGCCGTATCGGCAGCACCGTTCAATTGCCTGTGCAGGATCCAGTCCTCGCCACTTTCCTTGAAACTTCCGTTGGAAACCAAGTTCTTGTTCTTTTTTCCGCTAAGTTCAACCCAAACGTCATCAACGTAACCGTTTACGGTCTTGCCTTCAGCATTGGTATATTCGTAGCGCAACGCTTGGAAACTCGGTACAAAGCGTTCGTTCATCGATTTCCACAAATCCGAATTCTCTTTTTCGCTTATATGTATTATTCCGTCCTCGCCCACAGTCGCAGCGGTCAGATCCAATCCACCGACGAAACGCCGCACACGGAACGCTACAGACAAATTCACTACAGAATCTTGAACATCAATCTGCGAATAATGGTAACGCAGGGAGAACAGCTGTATGCCCGACAGTTCATAGACGAACGGAACTTTCTTATTGTTCTTGCGGATATGCCCGTAAATCGAATTATAGCCCTTCTTTTTCCCTATTTCAAAGGCTACGCCGATTTCCTTCAAGCGTCCTTCTGTCTGCAGGTTGATATTCTTGAAAGCGTCTTTAACAAATTCACCATCCGTGAACGAAATGGGGAGCACCGCCGCAGGATTTTCCTCGTAAGGCCAAAGAACAAGTCCCGATTCCAAATCGACCGACATTCCCGCATAGAAACTGCAATAGGAGCGGACTTCAGTCAGCGTAAGGCGGAACGTGTCGATAACGACATTTTCGTCGGCAGCCGCTTCCTTGGCAAGCGACACCTGCTTCGCGTCTGAGTAGTCAATCGAGAAATCTGCTGTAAGCCCGATGTTACGGGCGATTTCCGGATTTCCAATTTCAATACCGGCCGTAGTGTCGGATTCAGAACACCCGGCAAACCACAATGCCACAAGCACGCAACCGATGATTGAATTTAAAGAACGCATCATACTCCTCGTGTTAGAGGGTACAGCTGGATATTGATTTGCACAACGTCTTCAGCTTCTCCCGCTTTTGCGGAGAAATCTAGTAGTTCTTTGCGCATCAGTTGTAAATGTTTTTTCAAATTGGGGAAATCTTCGTGCCTAATGCTGAAAGTCAGGGCCGAAATATCCCTTTGTTTGGCAGGAAGGTCCGAAAGCATGGTCGCCGAAAGCTTCAGCATCTGGAGATGGTACATTTTCACCATCATGTTCTGAACTTCGTCGTCTGTCGTAATCAGGGGGTCGCGCTGGCGGAACCCGTTCGCGGTCTTTACCAGGAGTCCCAGTTCCAAGAGAAGTTTTAGCGAATCCGCCACCTGCGCAGGCGTCACAAGCCCGCCAAGGCGCTTTGAAATCCAGTCGGGAATCGGGCGGAAATCCTTGAGCGCCACCATTTCAAGAATCGCGGAGTGGTGCCATTCGCGGAAAATACGGAACTGAGCATCATCCATCTTGTGCAATTTGGAACGCGGACTCGCCTTCAAAAGCTGGGCATAATAGACTTGCTTGTCGGCATCGGTCTGCGCCTGGTTGAAGAAAACAAGACTTTCAAAATACGCGGCACGCTGGTTTTGGAGGCCGAGACCATGAATGAGTTTGACAACCGTATTCTTGGTAATGTTCCGCTTGCCGTCAATCGTCAGCTTCAAATGGGCGTGGCTCGAAAGCCCCGCCTTCTCGGCGAAGAAACGGAGGCTGAACGCCGGCACCGTCTTCTTCTTGAACTCATAGTAATCCCGCAGATACACGCGGTAGTTGGTGTACTGCAAGACATCAGGTTCAACTAAATGATTTTCTCCTGTTTCCATATTCTATAAGATAGAAGTATCTGGTCGAGAAAAGCTAAAATAAATGTACTTTCGCGTTTACTCAAGTAACCATGTGAGGGTGTGGGGTGTGAGGGCGGCGCAGAGCGCCTTTGGGGTGTGGAGTAGTTAGTAGGAAGTAGATCGTTGGTTTGGTGGGGGAAGGCCTTCCCCTGATTGCAGCCTTGCCCTATAGTCGAGCCAACTTCCGAACGGGCACCTCCCCCTCTAGGGCAAGTCTTCCATCACCCCTTCTAGCGGGGGCCCCCGCAACGCCCCGAACGCAGAAAGCGCAGCAAACGCAGCGAGTGCTCAGCAAAAATCTTTAGCAAGGAGCGAAAAGCGCAAATGGTCCTCGAAATGCCCGTGAATACGTTCGTACTCGCGGCAAATCCCCTCTTCGCTAAATCCGGCACGGCGGGCGACTGCGGCACTTTTCGGGTTATTGACCGACGCCGATAGTTCCAAGCGGTTCAGTCCCATTGCGAAAGCCTCGCCAGCGACCAACAGCAACGCTTCCGTCGCAAGGCCGCGACCGCAATAACTTTTGCCAAGCCAATAACTTACCGTCGCCGACCGGTGTTTCCACTGCACCCAGCCCAGCATAATGCAGCCAGCGATTTTTTCGTGCGACCTACCCGATTTTTCAGCAGGAATCTTTTCGAAAATGCCCCAACAGGCGCCGTTCGCCATCTGCGCCTGCATGTCCCAAGATTCAATCCTAGAGGCGACGTCCTCTGCGGAGCGGCATTCGTCCGGCCACGGCAAGTGTTCCGACAAGAAATCGCGCGATTCGTCAATGAGTTCAAACAACAACGGAGCATCCGCCTCGCCAAGCGGACGCAATACGACTCGTTCACCATCAACTTCTTGCACTAGGAATTCGCAAGGTTCATCGTCTAAAAGATCGTTCATTATAACCTTTTACAAAACAATCACCCCAAAGAGTACATAATTACAACGTCATTCTGAGCCATCCATGGCGAAGAATCCAGTTATATTGAGAAATTATATACAAGCGTATTCAAAACTGTATGGATGGAGCAAAGTCCGGAAGATGACAAAAAACGAAAAACCCGATAGCGAACTACCGGGTTTTTCAGTGCGGATGAAAGGACTTGAACCTTCATGCCCTCGCGAGCACTAGAACCTGAATCTAGCGTGTCTACCAGTTCCACCACATCCGCGTGGTGCACCAAATTTTGAAAAAAAATCCCCATTTGTCAAGGGGATACTTTGAATAATCTACTTTCTTTTTCGCCAACGGCATCTATGATCCAGTCCATGCGATAATTCTTCCAGTACGACCAGTCATGCTCACCTTCGGGGTCGAACCGCAGTTCGCAGTCCACCTGAACCGCCTTGCAGAATTCCGTTATCCAAGGCACCGTTTTGTCCGACGGATAAAGCCGGTCCTTACCGCCTTGCAAAAAGCGAAACCTCCCCGACTGCATTTTCTTCTGTGACGCAATCGCCTGAGGTTCACCTAAAAAGCCCCCGAACGAGCTCATGAGCAAACGGTTTTCCACTGCCCGACGGCCTTCCAGCGAATAAGTGAGCACGCCAAGGGAACCATCCGAAATACCCACCAGCGAAACCTTTTCTATAGGCGATTTTCGACGGGCGGCAACGGAATCCAATGCCGCATCAACAGCATCGATCATCCCCTTCGTGACCCAATGATTTTCGCGGCATGCGGAAACGCTCACCACAATTTTTCCCGGATAAAAATCCGCAAAATCTTCCCCGGCAACAAGCCCCTTCGCACAATTTGAACTCCCCATGCCGCCATGGAACCATACAACCACTGGGGACTTAGACGCATATTCGTTGTTTACAGGTTTCCACTTCGCCTTCCCCCATTTCCTGACTTTTACTGGCCACCAGATTCCCGTCGGACTTTGAATCCCCGACGCTCCTACCGGAACAGAAAGCGAATCCATAGCACCAAACGCAAACGCATTTGCAAGGAACAACAAGGAAACAATCAAACGAAATCGTTTCATCATACTGTGTCACTAGCGGGAATCTGCGGCTTTACATGGCGTGGTTTGTGCATAATTCCAACGATAACAAGCGTAAGGCCAAAAACAAACATGAAAAAGACTAGGCCCAATCCGACGAAGCACCAGTAAAAGTGATAATCGACAGAAAGTTCTTCCCAACTAAGTTCACCATCTGTCGAAGCCATCGACTTCACGATAAACTTGTCCCCCACCTTGACCGCATAAATTTCAAGCGGCACTTCGCTTGCGTTCGCCGCAGAAAAATCGTACCATTCCGCCATGCGGTCGAGAATTTCGTCGTTTGCGTAGAGGACAAACGTGGCTCCCGAATCCCCGTTAATTTGGAAGAAAATCTTGTCGAAAAACGGAATATTCGAGCCGCCAAACAAGCTCGGTATTGCAGCATAGCTCACCTTGCCATAAAAAACGTGATCTTCAAATTCGGCAGCGGCAAAGCCATACTCCGAAGAAAACTCCTTCGTAATGCTCCTAGCCACCGGATAAATGTACCACGAAATCCAACTCGCAAGAAAAATAAGCAACAGACCAAAATTGATAAAGGCGACTTTACGGACACGGAAAACAGACATTTAAAAACCTACTCTCTAGACCTGAACAAGAAGAAAAACGTTGCAAGCAAAAGCACCAACGACAAGAAATAGAACGCCAGCGGAACCTTTGCCGATAAAGAAATTTCCTTCAAGTTTTCCATCTGGAAAAAATGGAGCAGTTCGTCACTCGAACTTAGCGCCTTGTCATTGTCAAACTGGTTCCAGGCATTGTGAAGTTCCAAATTTTTCTGGAGCAGCAATTCTACGCTCCTTTCAATAGGCATCGGCATTTCCACCGGACCGGGCAAAACGGCATATCCCACCCTGGCAGAATCGAGCTTGCGCACGAGCGGCATGTCGGCATCCACAGAAACAAGTTCCATCGCGCGATAAAGATTGTCAAGTTCGACAAACCAGGCATGGCGCTCCGAAAGATAGCGCCGCTGACAAGACACCTTCGCCAAGACATTTGCCTTGAACTGCGAGACTAAGGTCGAAGGCGGAGACGAAAAACCCGCATGTTCCAGTTTTTTTATTCCTTCGTCAAATGACAGAGCCACCTCGCGGAGAGTCATCATTTGCGAAATGACGACCGACGTATCGACATCGGAACCGTTCCGGACCCGCTCCATGGAACGCATGAGAGAAGCCTCGGCAAACTGGTAATCGCTAAGCGACTTGACATATTGGGAATAAACGGCCACTTGAGGTTTCTGCGAAACGTAAAACAGCGCCGTCAGGCAAATCGTAAGGACAAAGACAAGCCAAACCCACGGGGTCTGGATTTTCAGATGCAACGTTTCCGCAATCGTCTTCTTCTTTGGCTCGTTCACAACTAGAAATTACCTTTTTTTCTACTTTACGAACAATGAAGCTCCGCCATTTACTCGTTTTTTTACCCCTTTTGTGCTGTTTCGTCGGCTGTACCGTCGAACGTGCCGAAGAACAGATTATCGCAAGGCATGTCAACGGTGTCAAGAAGACCTCTATCTGGGTCTATCCGGACGGGACTATCCTCAAGCGAAACGAGTGGTACAACGACGGCATCAAGGAGCTCGAAATTCCATACGACGACAGCGTTCCGCACGGAGAATTCAAGCGCTGGACGGGCTTTGGCGATGTCGCCATGATCGGTCACTACAAGAAAGGACTCCGCGACGGCAAATGGACAAGCTACTTTGTGGACAGATTGAACAGCCGCAAAAAAGAAGCCGAACGCTACTACAAGGACGACCACCCCGTTGGCGACTGGACAGGCTGGCACTACAACGGTGAAAAAGCGTTCGAGGAACATTACGACGACAAAGGGAACCCTACAGGCGTATGGAAAAAATGGTACGACAACGGAGTCCTTGCCGAAGAAAAATACAACTGTCATGGCTTGACGAGAAGCATTTCTGGCGAATCGCCAATACTAGGGTACATCAAGCGTTACGGACGAAACTGCAAAATTATAGAGCACTTTAAATGTTCCGATGACCATTTAGACGGAGAATACAAGAAATACTACGAATCATACGGACCAGTCGATTCAATCGCAGGAAATTGCGAACAAGCGCAACTCAAGGAAGAAGGGCTCATCGATTCCGAAGTCGACTTCGGTGCACATACCACCTACAGGGCAGACGGTTCCCTCATCAAAAAAATCAAGTCGAATTATTTCAAGGGGCGTGAAAAAATACAATGGTTCGACGAGAACAACAACGTTGTCCGCGAAAGCAATTTTATTACGGAAGAAACAGACGGACCTACAGAAAGCTCAGGCTTTTCTTACGGGACTTGTGCCAATTCTTCTACGCTGTTCTGCGCCGAGACTTCGTTTGTCCGTTCTTCTTGGCCAAGCGGGACACTCGACACTTGCACCTTAAGCTACAAGAACGCGTTCAAACAAAGTATCGGCAAGTTTCCAGCAACGCTCCGCTACATCAAGGCAGGGCACGTTCTTTTGTACGAAGAATTCTGGGCATACGACGACCCTCCGACAAGCTACGGTGATCCGTCTCTTCGCACAAGCCGCAGTTTCTACCCCGACAGCATGGGCGGCAAAATGGCAAGCGAAGGCTTTTGGCAAAGAAATATTGACGGTAAAGCCAAGCCGCACGGCATCTGGCGCAACTGGTACCCGAGCGGCATATTGCGCGACAGTCTCACCTACGTGAACGGAGAACGCGTAGGCGAGCAGTTCAGCTACGACAGTACGGGTAAATTAACCATCCACAAAACCGAGAACGGAAAGAACCGGCCGGTAATTATGCATTTGTTAGACGAAAGACGTGGTTCGGCAGGCTCACCAACCTTGACGAAAGACGAAAGAGAAAAGACCGTCACCCATTAAAAAGAAAGATTATTGCTAATGAAAGGCCGTGGTTTAAAGTCTAAAAAGAAAACCTCGATGCTCCCCATAAGAAAGCACGAAGTGCCAATATTTCCCTCTCGTCTCTAGTCTATAGCCACGGAGTGGCGTTCTTTCGACTATCTTATAATACTGGATACTTCTATCGACTGCGTGGAACCCTTGAAGTTCCAGGAGACTTTGACCTTCACCTGTTTCGCATAAATATGGTGGATTGTCTCGAACTGCGATGAATCCAACGATGTGTAATTCTGCGTTGCCGAGACAGTCACTTCGGGAGTGTATGTCACCGTGGCAGAATCGCCAAGTCCACGCGCCCACTTGCGGTTAATATCGTTTACTTGGAAAGTCGTATCATGGCTTGGGTCAGCACTTGCCGGAATAGAGGCGATACCGATAGCCTTGAGGGAGTCGAGCACCTGCTGAGCCACATCGACGGCGCCGTCACGACCGCGAATGCGCAACAATGCATCGTGATTTCCGCCCTGCATATTCAAAATCGCCATATACATAAAACCGAGGACAGCTGCTGCGACCAAGATTTCTACAATACCAAAACCTTTTTTGTTCTTCAAAAGATTCGTCATAGTTCACCTACAATTTCTGCCAACCGCTACCCACATGCCATATCGGGACAAGTTGGTTCTTAGAAGGGGTCTTTTTCACGCCCGCAAAATTATGGGAAGTTCCATACTGGATACAAAGGAAACCCTTGTTGGGCAACGTCGAAAGCCCTATTCGCGGTTTAAATTCAACGCCACTGGCACGAGTCCAATCATCTGTTAAGGCACAATCGTCATCATCCAGGTCCAAGATATCGCCTTTATAACTACCTGAACAGTTAAATGTTGCAGGGGATTCGAGTTCATAACGGTCATACAAAGTAGGCGTCGCAGAAGAAGAACTGCTACCACAGTCCCCTTCATAAACCTTGAGCGTATCATTGTCGGCCTTCATGCAAAGCGTTTTGGACATTCTGTTAGCGTCAGCGGCTATACGTTCCAGGAAAGCGGCAGTGTTCTGCGCATAGCCCCGAACTCGATTATTGATAACAGCATTGCGCAAGCTTGCTGCGCCCATCGCAGACAAGATACCCATAATCGACATGACAACGAGGACTTCAACCAGCGTATAGCCTTTCTTTTTGGTATCGACATTCAACATACCGAAATCTCCACGCAACAAGTCTCCACTAAAAAATCTCTCTTAAAGGTAACAATAAAAACGACCTTTTTCACCAAGGCCCTATTCGTAATATATAATAATGCTTCCGGAAAGTAAACATTTATAAACAGAAAATACGATAATAATAAAAAATGTGATAAAATCCATATACGTTTTTGCGATTTAATCGATTAAGGGCCTTTAAATTTGCTATATTACGCACGCACAACCTGCCCAGGTGGTGGAATGGTAGACACTGGGGACTTAAAATCCCTTGGGGGCAACCTCGTGCGGGTTCAAGTCCCGCCCCGGGCATTGTTTTTTTAACATGGCTTCAACTTCGCACAAGGCGGGAAATCATGATTGAATTCTATCCAAACAGCATCTATTACCCGCGTGAAGCGGTTGATGAAAAACTGGCCAAAGGCGAACTCGAAAAGACGAAAAAATACCTGATTGGCTGGACAGAGCGCCATCGCGACGAAATTTGGGAATGTGCCCGCGAAGATGCGGAAAACCCGTCCGACGAGATTTTGCTCGACAACCTGCGCGCGCTTCTCCTCTGCAAGGGTTCCGTACAGCCGGCTGCCGAAATGGGCGCCATGATTCGCGAAATCACAAAGGAAGTCTGGTACCAGAACGAAAATGGTCCCAAGGATCCGGCTTCCATCGCTGTCGATTGGCAGGCGAAATACTTGACCAAGTGGCGCGAAGCCCGCATGTTCGAAGCTTTCGTGCTTATCGAAAAGAACGCTCAACAGCTCGTCGAGCTCCTTAGAGCGTAGTAATAGCCTCGGTAACGCGAGACCTTCGCGAATATGAAAGACTCGGCTTTTTACGCCGAGTTTTTGTTTTAACCAAGCTGTATGCCAGAGCCGTCTTTGCCCCCCAGGCTTTCCTGCATAAGGTTTGTCTGACGCTTAAGTTCGACGGAACGCATTTGTGGCGCCTTGTAATCTTTTTTCTGTTCGGTCTTCATTTTCCCTTTCCTTTATTTTTTTGCACTAATCTTTTTTTCGCCAGCTGTTTGCCGTTGACTTGCAGATGCATGGAACCGTATGGGAATCCACATTTCAAGCTTACCCTGCTTGCTCGGTGGCAAACGCCAGAAATATTCGACATGCTTCAACAGCTTGACCTTGAAAACATCGTCATCCGTATCCGAAAACAGAATTTGCGGATTCATGAACCGTCCCAAGCTATCAAGCGTCAAACGCAGCCCAAGAAACACACCGTCATCTGATTTGGAGAACGAATGTCCCTTGCGGTTCGAGTTAAACTTTTTGAAATACTCCGACGACAGGTAATGCAAGCCAGCAGCACGTCCTTTAAAGAATAGAGCTAGTTTATTCAAATCACGCTCGGCGGTATTTTCAAGCACGTAGATTTCGTCAATCGAGGGCATATCGACACGCCCCCTGAACGTATCATTGACCGGCTCTTCTTTCTCGTTCTCTTCGGCTTCTACTATGGGTTCATACCGCGGGACGCTGTATATAAAGTACAGCATGGCAATAAAAACAAATAAAAGGCAATCATTGGAGCGTTACGTCTAATCATGGCCTCACTCGATAGACTTTATGCAAAGTTGCACAGTCTTTGTATTGTTAAAATAATTCCAAACAGGTTCAAAAACTATCGTCACCGGACGCGAACGGCCCAGCAGAGCCTTGCTCTTGCGCAGTCCAAAAGCAATCGCCGGGAACACGTTGCTCCCCGCCTGCGAAATTTCCATCTGCAAGTGTCCGCCGCGAAGTTCACGCACGCGATGCACAGTCACACCTTCAGCACGGAACGTCGGATACGGGAAGTTCCCGCCGAACGGTTCCAATAAATCGATATAGTCGAGAATCGAACGTTCTCGCACCGGGAACCTACCGCTCGGAGCGCGGTTTTCTACAACAAGTTCACTGAGGGCAATCTTGATGTCGTACGGGTAAGATGCGTCGTCATTGATGACCTCGCCCGTATAGCCTTGCTCTGCCGCAGACTGCAACAGACGACCGCGGAGTTCATCGATTCTCGATGATTCCAGCGAAAAACCAGCAGCATTGGCGTGGCCTCCCCAGCGGTCAAAAAGTTCACGACATTCAAACAGGGCCTTGTGCCAGTTGAACCCGGGGACTGCACGGGCACTCGCATGCGCCATGCCGTCGATAATCGAAAGCACCGCTGACGGTCTGTGGAATTCCTGCGCTAGCTTTGCTGCAACAATGCCAATCACGCCGACATGCCAGTTATCACCCGCAACAACGATGACGGTCGGAATGGTATCGCCATATAGCGTCTTGACCTGTTCCATCGCCATCTCGGTAATTTCGGCCTCTTTTTCCTTGCGGCGAGCATTCCATTCTTTCAGTTCTGCGAGCAGTTGCGGCGCTTCGCTTTTATTTTCGCATAAAAGGAGTTTAAGAGCCGGATCAGGGCGTTCCATGCGACCGGGCGCATTTAGGAGCGGCGCTAGTTTATACATAACATCGATGCCACCCACACAGCTGTGGGGTTTCATAAGAGAGGCATACATTTCTTGCACGCCTGGCCAGCGGCTGTCCTTCAAGCATTCCAGCCCGGAACGCGTAAAGAACCTGTTCTCTGGTGTCATCTGCACAAGGTCTGCAAGCGTTCCAAGCGCAACCAAATCCAGATATTCCACCGGATTCGGGAGTCCAAGACGGCTAAACAGTGCGCAGATAAACTTGTAAGAAACGCCAACACCGCAAAGTTCCGGATTCGGGTAGCTATCCCCGTCCTGATGCGGGTCCAAAAGCACGTCGCTGACCGGGAGCCCGTCACCAGACGGTTGATGATGGTCCATGACCATGACCGCCATGCCGAGTTCCTTCGCATGGGCAATTTCTGCATTCGCGGTAATGCCCGTATCCACCGTAATCAAATTACGTCCGCCAGCTTCGTACATTTCGTCAACGGCGGAAACAGAAAGCCCGTAGCCGTCTCCAAAGCGGTTCGGGAGCCTCCATTCGGACTCGACGCCAACCGTCTTTAAGCAGCGCGTCAAAAGCGTCACCGAGGTCATGCCGTCCAAGTCGTAGTCACCAAAGATGAACACGCGTTCGCCACGTTCGCGAACGGCCATAATCCATTCCACAGCCTTGTCCATTCCCATCATCAAGAAGGGGTCATGCACGTCGCTTTCGCTGGAGCGAAGCATGTGGTAAGCATCAGAAACCGTCTTTATCCCACGCGAAACGAGGAATCTCGCCACCGCATGCGGAATCTTTAACGAAGAGGACAATGTCGAAGCTACAAGATCTTCCATTTTACTTGTAGCCTTCAAAAAGTTTCATCGAGAGATTCTGGAGGCAGATTGCCGCCGCCATTCGCCTTGAAGCGATTCTCGACATGGTTTCCTGGACGCTTACGAGCGCAAGTTCCAGGGCCGAGGCCCCCACCTGCGGGTAGCGTTCCAAATTCACACGGCCCGTTGATTCAGGGATGCGGAGCGGAGCTCCCGATTGCATGCGCAGCAAGTCCGAAATCAAGAACGACAGGACTTCCAGGAACCGGTTCACGACAGCCGGGTCTTCAAGTCCGGAATCTTCCAGTTCAAAGAACAAGTCCGTATAGTCCTGCGAAAGCGATTTTTCGATAAAATCGACTGCGAGCGGGCACCAGTCCTTCGCATGTTCCGCATAATAAAGCGCCATGCCAGGCGACCCCACGGCAAGCCCGATGACATCATCGGTCAATGTCGATTCGTCAAAATCCTCGCCACCCACGCGAGCAGCTTCCTTGCGCACTTCGTCGTCCGTGAGGGGCGGCAAGTGGAGCGCCAAGCAGCGCGAACGGATTGTCTGCAAAAGCTTTTCGCGGGAGGATGTCGTCAAAATAAAATACGTATTCGGAGGGACTTCTTCGAGGGTCTTGAGGAAAGCGTTTGCCGCGGAATCGTTCATGCGGTCGGCTTCCGCGATAATCACTACGCGGACGCGGTCGCCCTTCATCGCGAAGGATGCAGTCATCGTGCGGATGAGTTCCACCGAAATAAGGGCCCCGGCACTGAAAATATCGACGCGGTACGGGTTCTTTGTAATTTCTTCGATGTACGACTGCTTAAAGTCCTGAATTGTCTTCGCGGTGCTCCCGGCAGAGACGTCAGCTGCGTTGCGGGCACTTGCCTCTTTTGCTTCCATCGGCACGACCCAGTTGTCCGTGACGCCAGAATCCGCGGCCATCTTGCAGCCGAAGCATTTGCCGCACGGGCGGACGCTCGCGTTTGTACACTGCAGCGCCTGAGCAATTTCCATCGCCAACGCCTTCTTGCCAATGCCTACAGGGCCGTCGATGAGAATCGACTGCGGGAACCGGTTCTCGCGCAACGCCGCCATGAGGCGGATGCGGATTCGTTCCTGGGAGGCTGGGCCATTTAAGCGATATTCTATCATTTCTGTTTTAACCATTGCAAAGGATCCACGGTCTGGGTCCCTTCGCCCACTTGGAAATACAATTTAATTCCATTTAACGACGCAATATCGCCTACTTCCCCAATTTCTTCGCATTTTTTGACACTTTTGCCCTCTTGAACATTAATCGTTTTCATATGGCCATAGACTGTGTAAATTCCACCCTCATGTTCAATAATCACGGAGGGGCCGCGGCCATCAATTTCGGACACCATCGCAATAGTTCCTGCAGCGGCGGCACGGATTCTCCCGCCACGCTTTCCGCGGATTTCGACGCCCAGATTACGCGTCATGATGTGGAGCACCGGATGTTCCTGCAAACCGTATTCACTGATGACGGGACCATCAAGAGGCATGCACTTCGGCCCCTTGAACGGCACCACCTGAATCGTCTTTTTTGCAATCTCGCTCTGGCGGTTTTTCTCGGCCTCGCGCTTCTTGTCCGCCTCGCGCTTTTTCTCAGCGGCCTTCTCCTTTTTCTTGAGCGCGGCAAGGCGAGCTGCTTCGGCACGCTTTGCTTCCTCGATTTCACGTTTGCGGCGTTCTTCGAGTTTCTTGATGAGCGCAAGCATCGTCTTCTGGTTCCGTTCAAATTCCTTGAGCGCCATGCGCTGTACAGCCTTGTCATGCTTGAGAGAATTGAGCATACGCGATTGGCCGTTCATCTGCGCCACAAGGCTGCGTTCTTCGACAGCCTTTCGGGTCCTGAGTTTCGTAAGCTCGGCGAGGTGATTCTCCTGAGTACGATGTTTCTGCATGCGCCCTTCGACAAGACTGCGGAGAGCCTCCACATCTTCGCGGTCACGGGTCAGCAAGTGGTGGACCCAATAGACTTTTCGTTCAGGGTTTCCATTTTTCGTCAAAAGTTCGTATAGGATTTCGGCATCGTTGCTACGGCCATGTACATACAAATTGCGAATCCGCTTTCTCATGGCATGCTTGCGGTTCTTGATTTTTGCGTCCAACGAATCAATATCCAACGCAAGTTGCTTCACCGCATCCTGCAATAATACCTCGTTGCGCGAGAGTTCCGTTAAGTAAGATCTGGTGCGGTTGAGGTTCTGGTCCAAAAGAGAAATCGTATTCAAAACGCCCTTTTCTTCGGTCTCAAGAACGGCCAGTTCTTCGCGCTTTTTGGCCAAGTCCACTTCCAGTTTTTTGAGAGCCGTTTTCTGTTCATCAATCTGCGCATCCGTTTTTTGGGGAGCCCCCCAAGCTATAACGGCGAAGGAGAAAAACAAGAACGGAACCAATAATGAAACCAGGCGCATCGGTTATTCCTGCTCACCTTTCTTTTCGAACAAGAAACCGCGAACCGTACGGAAACTAAAGTAACCGGAGAGAGCCGTTTCTAGAAGCACCGTAAAGAGAACAATGACGCCAAAATAAGATAGGCTTGGCGCTACGATAGGGAACATCCGCACCACGGACTGGACGACCATCCAGAGGAGTACCACGGCAAGTCCACTGCCGACAAAACCCTGGGTAGCCCCTTCCAACACAAACGGGAATTCGATAAACAGGTAGCTGCCACCGGCGTATTTCATGTTATCGACCAAAAGTTTCCTCGACATGAGCGAAAGCCGCACGGAATTGCAGATAATGAGCGAGAGCGTAATGAGCAGGAGGATGCTCACGCAAACCGGCCAGAAAATCATCTTGAACTTCCAGGACGCTATTCGCGACGCCCATTTTAACGGAGCCTGGACTTCCTCAAAGCATGGTTCTTCGGCAATCGCATTGCGCACCTCGGAAAGGTCTGCCGGGTTATACGCATCGCTGCGAAGCGACACGCGGAAAAACGCCGGTATCGGGTTCCCTTCGACAAACTCCAGCATATCCGGCGAAAAATGCCTGTTAAAGTCGGCAAGTGCAGAATCCGCACTCACGAACTTCACCGATTCCACATGGCGGGAATGCTCAAGCCGCGTCTGGATGGCCGGGATAGAATCCTCGGGAACGTTTTCGTTCAAGAACGCCTCGACGACATACAGCGATTTTTCGGCAGAGAGGAGTTTAAACGAAACACCCAAGGCCGTGAAAGACAGAGCGAGTAAAAGCGAACAGAGGAAAATCGTCACTAGAGACGGGAGAATTACCGTCCTGTGCTGTTTCCATCCGCGAAAAGATTCCGATATTAAGTAACCTAATTGTCCGAACACGCCTCGAATATAATTAAATTTATAGAGGTTCTTTACGGGGCTTTTATGGGAAACATCATATTAAAGATTACCGCATTGATTTGCGCGATGGCCCTCTGGTTCTATGTCATCTCGCTGAAGGACTTCCAACTGACGATGGAAGTACCGCTTACGTTCGTAAAGTTGCCCGAAGCACTCGCGATTGCATCCAAGCCGCCTAGCACGGTTTCCGTAACCGTCGAAGGCAAGCCCCTCGACCTCATCCGCCTCCAGTCGCAAAAACAGTCGGCGATGGTCGTCGATATGCACAACGCTGAACTCGGTTCCAAGCGCATCCATCTAGACGCTAAAAACTTTACCGCCCCGAACTTTTCGTCGGTCCACTACATCGAACCCGACAACCAGTACCTCTTCATTGACGTGGCTGTCGATACGCGAATTGAACGAAGCATTCCCATCAAAAACAACGTGACATTCAGCGCCGCTCCGGGTTACGCCCTAGTCCAACCGCCCAAACTGCTTCGTGAGGACCTGTTGGTTTCTGGCGCAAGGAACGCGCTCACCCGCATTATCGACATCCCGACGGATTCCCTGTTCTTTGACAGTATCAAGGTGAGCAAGACGTATTCGATTCCTCTTGGAACCGAGCAGTTGCCGCCCTTCGTGACTCCTAGCGATACCGTAGCCAAGATTTTTGTCGATGTCCAAAAGATCAAGTCCAAGGCGTTTGTCAACATTCCTATCCAACTCATCGGATTCTACGACCGCGCTCTAAATTCTCTTTCTCCGCAACAGGCAACCGTCGAAATCACAGGTGGCGAAAAAGTGATCGAGGCTATCAACAGCAACGACATTGAACTGTTCATCGAATACAACCGGTTCGCCATCGAAGATGCCGACAGCCTTGCCCCCACCATTAAGTTGACTTTGCCTCCCGATGTTGACCGCAGTATGTCCATCAAGGCAGTACTTGTCAAACCCGACAAGATCAAGCTTATTAAGCAGCACAACGCGGACGAAGATAAAGACGAGGAATACGGAATATGATTTGGCTTGGAATTGAATCCAGCTGCGATGAAACGGCATGCGCCGTTCTACAAGACAATCCCCTCAAGGTACTTTCGAACCCGCTCTATAGCCAAATCGACGAACACGCCCTCTACGGAGGTGTCGTTCCCGAAATTGCGGCACGCGCACACCTGCAAAAGATAGCGCCCATCGCCGAAGCAGCCGTCAAGGAAGCTGGCATCGAGCTCATGGATATCGACGCCATCGCCTACACCACGGGGCCAGGCCTTATGGGCCCACTCCTCGTTGGCGCAAGCTTTGCAAAAGGTCTCGCCCGCGACTTGAACATTCCCGCTTACGGCATGAACCATCTTGAAGGCCACCTCGCCGCCGCCTGGCTTTCTAACCCGGACATCGAGCCGCCGTTTTTGACGCTCACTGTCTCGGGCGGGCACACGGAACTCGTGATGGAAGAACCCGGATTCAAGTACACGAGCATCGGACGCACCCGCGACGATGCCGCAGGCGAAGCATTCGACAAATGCGGGAAGCTCCTCGGACTTAAATACCCCGCAGGGGCTACCATTAGCCGTCTCGGCAAAGACAGGAACCGCAAATTCGTGGAATTTCCGCGAGCGCTCCATACGCACGACAACTGCGAATTTTCGTTCAGCGGCTTAAAAACCGCCGTACTCCGTTACACCGAAACGCACGACCCGCAGTTCATCCAGGATAACCTCGGCGACATCTGCGCCTCCCTCGAAGACGCCATCGTCGATAGCCTTGTTTCAAAGACCATCAACGCGCTCAAGAAAACACGCATGAAGACGCTCGTAATGGGCGGAGGCGTAAGCGCGAACAGCTGGTTGCGCACTCGCCTGCAGGACTACTGCGACAAAAAAGGCATACGCTTCTGCGTTCCCGACCGTAGCCTCAGCACAGACAACGGAGCGATGATTGCCGCCGCCGCTATCCGCCGCAAATTGCAGGGCAAGCTCGAATCCATCGACGTCGTGAAGCCGTGGATGCCGCTGGCAGTTTGAAGTATGAGGTTTTAGGTTATAGAGATTAGGGTGCATATATAATACACTTCGAATACATTTCGCAGAAGAACAGTGTATCATAATAGTAGCATACCTATTTGCCGTATTTTCTGCCTTGCTTTTTTAACCTTATCTGTGTTTTTTCGCAATTTTCATTGTATATTGTAAATATGATTTTATTGTGCAAACATATGGTGGTACTCATTCTCGCAGCCGCGGCTCTCTGCGGAGCGCAGGATTTGAACAAGCCCGTTAGCGACGTTGACGTTTTCCGCCCTGAAAAACGCGAAACGAAAGTGGAATTGGTGGATTCTACGGTAAGTAATTCCTTGAAGTTGAACGTCGATATTTTTGCCGACGGCTTTATCGGTTCGTACTACATCCTCTGGGACAATGTCGATCTTTCTGAAGATATTAAGAAGCTTATGACAACCCGCGATTTCGCCCGCGATGAATTCTTTATGCAGAACATCGACCGCGAACAATTCGAGCAAGAGCGTATGTTGCAGCTTTTCGAAGACAAGAAGCGCGAGTTCTTCAACATCTTCCCCGAAGAAGCCCTCAAGGAACTTCAGGAAAAACAAGCGGACGAGTAAATTTAGACGAGAGAACGCCGCGTAGCGGCTACAGGCGAAAGAATAGTTGAACTTAGAGATGTCGTCCTGAGTGAAATGCCGCAAAATCGAGATTCGTCGTTCTTGTAATGCCCGACCTGAGCGGGTATTTTCTTTTACTAGATTTTCTAACAACTAACGACCATAGACAAATGACTAGTAACTACTAACTATTGACTAACAACCAAAAAATGTTTTCTCCTGAACGTCATTTCACAGACTGGCATCTCGCGGGCTTTGGCGGAGCGCCAGCATTCCTTTTCAAGACCATCGAAAGCACGCACACTTTGATGAAGCAACGCGCCGCCGCAGGTGAAATCGAGTCGGGCACGCTCCTTGTCGCCGATACGCAAACAAAAGGCCGAGGTCGCCATGAACGCACCTGGGACTCCCCCGCCGGCAAGAACATCTACTTCAATATTCTGATTCCGTTGGACGGGATTCCACTCGCAGCGGCCCCGCAAATCACGCAAGTCGCAGCGCTCACTTTCGCCGAAGTTTTTCGCGACTTGCAAGAAAACGCCAATGCGCAGGGATTCGGCAACCGGGATATCGGCAAAGTCACCGTCAAATGGCCCAACGACATCCTTTGCGGCAAAAGCAAATTCTGCGGAATTCTTGCAGAACTAGTTTATATAAAACCCTTGGCAAACGCAACGACGTCTTTAACCACGCCGATGCCCGCCATCAGCATGGGAGTCGGCATCAACGTCAACAGTGAGCCCAAGGACTACGCCCATCTAAACCGTGCAGTCACCTCGCTAAAAGATATTTGTGGACAAAATATCAACCGCGAAAAACTTTTGCAAATGCTCGTCGGCAATTTCGAACGCGCTATCGGGCAATTCAAAGCCTTCGGCATTCGCCCATGGGTCGAGGCTTGGAAACGCATGGACCAGTTCATCGGCGCTCGCGGAACCATCATTGTAAATAACCGCTGCACCGACGAAAACCGCAACAGCGGCGAAGGAGCCTTCAAAAAGACAGGTCGCATCATCGACATGAACGGGGACGGGAGCCTTCTCTTTGAATGCGATGACGGAAGCATCGAAACCGTCATCTCTGCCGATTTGGAAATTTAAGACAAATGCTACTTCTTAAAATACATGCTGCCAATGAGCGAAACGGCAAGCATCACAATCATTGCCGTAAGGCCCATATCAACGAGTTCCCGGCGTTCGCCCGCAAGACCTGTTTCCAAGAGAATCACGAGTACAAGAGCGATAACAGCAGCCGTGGCCCCCATGGTATGGAACATTTTCACTTTTTCTTCGTTCGTCATCTTTCCGTTCGGTCGATTAATAAAGGGCATTGACGTCACCTCCCATGCAAATCCAGACGATAAGTCCAGCCATCACAAGGACGCTTATCGCCACATTGGCGAGGAAAAAGTCGCGATTCATGGCATCCAAATCATTGGATTTTCTGAACAAATGAATATAGACAATAGCCGCAGTCATAAGCCCCGTAACAGTCCACCAAACCCAGCCCATATTCCAGAAGAACCCAAACACGACACAGAGCACAAGCATTGCCAAATGGCTCGCAAGTGCAATGCGCAAGGATTTCTCGAGACCGAATCGGGCAGGAACGGAATGCAAACCTTGCTTACGATCGATGTCGATATCCTGCGTCGCATAGATAATATCAAAGCCCCCCATCCAGAGCATCAGAATGAGCAAGAGGAAAATCGGGAACACGGCAAATTCGCCACGCACCGCAATCCAGGCGCCAAGCGGGCTCATGCCTATTGCAAAGCCGAGGAACCAGTGGCAAAGCCACGAGAAGCGTTTCCAATAAGAATATGAGAGCAACAAGAACCACACCGGTAACGCAAACACGCCCGCCAGCGGTTGGAGCATCCACGCAAACGTAACGAACAAAATCCCATTCAACACCAAGAAAGCGATTACCGATTTGCGGCTCAGACGCCCCGCCGGCAAATGGCGTTTCGCCGTGCGCGGGTTTTCGGCATCAAACTTGGCGTCGGCAATGCGGTTAAAGCTCATGGCGCTATTGCGGGCTGTCACCATGCAAAGGACAATCAAAATGATAATGCGGGCGGTTTCGTAGGCACTCATATCGCGAAAACCGTTCGCCGCGACCCACATGGAACCAATCGCAAAAGGCATCGCAAACAGCGAATGGCTCAACCGAACGAGATGTGTAAATTCGAGAAGTTTGTTCATTGATTAGTAGGAAGTGGTTAGTGGTTAGTCAATAGTTATTGGTCAATAGTCATTAGGAGGTTGACAGCGGTTAGTGGTTAGGAAACAGCGGTTAGTTTGTCATTCTGAGCGTAACGTAGTGGAGTCGAAGAATCCAGTAATGTTTACTGATAAAGCCCTAGATTCTTCAACCTAACGGTTTCAGAATAACGTTATTGAGTCACTCAGGAGCTGCATGACAGCTATCTGAATTCCAAGCTTTCACGACGGTCATCACTTGCGTTGCGTCCACCCCCAAGTGCTTCAAGACTTTCGCAACCACGGTATCCACGAGTTCTTCCATCGTCGCGGGTTTGCTGTAGAACTGGGGCGATGCCGGAATCACGACCGCACCCGCAAGCACCACCCGTTTCATGTTCTCGATGTGTATCAAGTTGTACGGCATCTCTCGCGGCACAATCACAAGCGGCCTTCGTTCCTTGAGGCAAACATCTGCCGCCCGCACAAGCAAATTGTCCGACGTTCCCCCGGTAATGCGGCCAAGCGTTCCCATCGAGCACGGCACCACCGCCATGCCCGCATAATCGGCGCTACCGCTCGCACACTCCGCAAAAAAATCATCGACGTTGCAAACGCAATTACAATAATCAAATACTGCGTTTTGACCTTCGTATTCCAGCACCTGCTTTCCTGGGTGCGTCAAAATAAGCGTTACCTCATGTCCGAATTTCTGCAGGTACATCGCCGTACGGGTCGCATAAATAACACCGCTTGCACCCGTCACTCCAAGCACGAACCGACTCATGGCGCACCTACCGGCTTACGCAAAAAAACGCCAAACGAAATTCCGCCATCGAACATCTTGACTTTCTTGACTTCAAAGCCGCATTCTTTGGCCATCTTGCAGAACTCATCGACCGGCAAGAACCGGATAATCGAATTCACCAAGTATTCGTAAGCGTCCCGCTTGCCGCTAAAAAATGCGCCCATCACCGGAATGAACAACGGCGCCAGCACTTTATAGAAAAACTTGTTGAACAAATTCCTCGGCGAGAAAAACTCCAAAACGCAAAGGTATCCGCCAGCATCGAGCACGCGATACGATTCAATCAAGGCACCACGTGCATCAGGCACGTTACGCATCCCGAAGCCGTTCAGAACAACATCAAACTGGCGTTCTGCAAAGGGCATTTTCATCGCGTCAAGTTGCACAGCAAACGCATCGATTTTCTTCGGTTTAACTTCGGCAAGCATTCCGTACGAAAAGTCGCCAATTACGGCAGGTTCAACGCTAAAGTCGTGCGCATTCCCTTTATTCGTCGTACATTGCGTAACCCCTTTTTGCAAAGATTCCTTTTGCGAAGAACTTTTGCACGCACTACGGCTTTCAAAAATCTTGCGGAACGTATTCGCAAAATCGCCCGTGCCACCGCACAAATCTAGCAAGCGAACATTCCGCGCAAAACCCGGCACATTTTGCAACACAGAATCCGCATAATCCGCCGCAACCATCTTCTTCAGACTCTTGCAACAATATCTGCGCCACAGAACATCCTGATAGCAGCTCAGAAAATGATTCAAAAAATCATAGCGGCTAGCAATGCCATCGAACATCTTACGCACGGGACTTTTCATATAGGACAAATTTAGAAAAAACCCGGCTCATCCATGATGAACCGGGGAAATAAATTGCGTTTGCCGTGCTAGGTCAAATTAATTGAACTTCGCCGTAAAGGTATCGCCATCCTTCGGGCTTACGATGCGCGGATTGTCATTTACGCCATCGCTCCAACCCGTAAACGTAGCACCATCATCCGGGACAGCCTTAAGTTCCATTTTCACGCCACCGAAGAACTTGCCCTTGTAGCTAGCACTCGGAAGTTTCATGCCTTCCATAAGCACGGAGCCCTTTCCAGACGCAGCAATGGTAACAGAAATCGTGCCGCTCAGGCCGAACTCTTCCTGATATTCCTGTAGAACCTTAGAATCACGTTCTTTGGCCCAGGACTTCAGGCAAGACCCCGTTCTGCTGAAACCGTCTCCGCAAGAGTTCTTGTACCACTTCTGATCCTGCTTGAACTTTTCAAGGTCGCGGCTCATTTCCGCATCATCGATTTTAGACACCATGGAGTTGACAATCTTTTCGACATTGTTTCCGTTCGTGTAGCTATTAAGCATCACTGCAGAACGGTTGATGAACAAACGCTTGAAATCCGGATTCTTGATAAGGGTATTGTAAAGGCCCGCAAAGCAGAGACTATCCACCGACTTACAAGGCTTGTTGCCGCCACCCTTCTTAATCCATGCAAACATGTTGCTGGTTTGGTCAAATTCGCCACCATTCACGCCCCACATCCAGTCAAAGCCGTGGTCAAGGTCATAGACCATGAATTTCCACGGATGTCCCGGAGCGGACCAAGCGCGTACGTTGTTGTTCGGCCAGTCACCATTGTGCATATAGATTTCAGCGGCTATATAGTCGGCCAAGTTGCCCACATCGAGCATTGTCTTCACTTTTTCATAATTGGCATTGTTTTCACCTGCAAAATCGTTCTTTGCCACAAAATTGAACATTTCGATATAGCCATCAGCCGTTCCGTTGCTTACTTCGATTTCATGTCCCAAATGCTTGACAAAGTTCACCGTATTCGCATCAATCTTGTAATTCGTTTCAACAAAGTGCTTGTTGAAGCGTTCGCGCATATCGTGAATGCCTTGGTACTTGCCGTTGTAGAACACCACCACCTGGCGGCTTCTCTGGTAATCGACACTCGTTCCTTCAAGGAGGGCGCCACCCATGGCGTCTTCAATGTAGTCGCTCACGAAACGATTACCGTTATTGCGCAAGTTGAAAGACTTGTATTTATCGTTCACGCCCTTACGAGTTTCGAACAACGGATAATTGATGCTACCGTCTTCGTATTCTTCACGGAGACGGATAGAAACGGATTTTTTGTCGTTCAGGCGGCTGTAGCCACCCATCAAGGAAATACCGGCATCCTTTTCCCAAGTGGAGCCGTCCTTCGTAGAGGAACCGTTTTCAAAGTATTCCACATGAACCGGGTATTCGACATCAGCATAGAGACCGGCGCTGTCGCCGCAACCCTTCGGAGCGTCACAGCTAGTCTTGATGTAATGCTTATGGAAGAAGCTGGAATCAACGCTAATGGCCACAATTGGCATTTTCACAGGTTCCTGATCGACAAAGAACGTACGCGTCGTAACCTTGTTCGAAAGGGCACCCTTCTTGAATGTAGCGCAACGGAAGGCTATACTATGGTCAATACGCATCGGAGAATTGAATTCTGGAGAATTTTCCGTTGGAACAGAACCATTCGTCGTGCAACGGAGCTTCACGCCATCTTCAAGAGACGGCGGATTCAACGTAAAAGCGTCATTGTAAAAACCGGACTTGATGCCGCCCATATCCGCAGGCGGAACAATCTCCTCGTATGCGGTCGCTGCAGTATTCGGTTTTTCCGGCGTCGGTTTGTCAAAATACTGCCAGTAGCCGCCATCGACAATGCCCCAGCTAAGGCCAGCCGTCAATTCCGGATATTCAACCTGGTCACGGATTCCGTTAAATTTATCCAACAAGTAAACCGTACCGCCCTTTTTGTCCAGTTTCCAGTCTGCATGCGGACGTGTATGGCGGCCATCCTTGTCTTCGCTCTTTACAGCGGAAATGTTCTTGCCGTCGCAGAAGACCACCTTAAAGGACTTAGCCTTGATGATGTCGCTTCCGAAAACGAACTTGCGGATATTCTTTTCCTTATCAAGAAGCTTCTGCAAGTTTTCAATAAGGACATACCCCTGCAAGTCAACATCTTTATCGCTTGCATTGTAAAGTTCCACCCAAGCCGGGTCCTTACCTTCTTCGTCCAAAAAATCCACATTCAACGGAGAGATTTCCGTTATACGCAACGCAGACTTGCCCACCCATTGAATCAAGGTATCAGGCGGCAAATAAACTATAGTCGTATCATAAATAGTGTCCGTACCTTCGACTCTGCGAGTAATTTCCTCACTTGCAGATAACGGAATATCCGCCATAGAGGAATTACCTTTATTACCATTTTGACAAGATGGTGAATTGCATTGAGCCCCTGCCGATGACGAAACAGGGCCCAGCGGGTCGGGCGCATTAAATGCGTTATCGTTAGTATCATCGGCACAACCTATTACAAACGCCGTACTAAAGGCTGCTGCCAGAGAAAGAATCTCTCGAATCCAATTTTTTGAGCGAATCACAACGACCACCTAAATAAAAAATACACATTCCCTCATAGCTATAAAACTATGAGACACCTCTTTGTTCCATCCAACAACACTAAATTTAGTAGTTTTTTTCAAAAATAACAGTAATATTCTATTTACCCTTGACAATGATCAAAAATTAATCTATAATTGGGCTACCAAAATGGTTCTGTAGCTCAGTTGGTAGAGCAGTGGACTGAAAATCCGCGTGTCGTTGGTTCAATTCCAATCGGAACCACGAAGAAACCTCGGTGAAAACCGAGGTTTTTTCTTTATTTTCGCCAATTTTTACTATTTCTCCCCCAAAAATCAACGTAATACAAAAAAATTCTGACGTGACATGCCTCACATCAGAATTCCTAAACTCTAAGCTCTACCGACTAAAACATCAC
>JAFWRL010000169.1 GCA_017520105.1 Fibrobacter sp. | reverse complement strand
GTCTTGTATGTTTGTCCATCGCGTTCATCGGTGAATTCACCGTATTCAAATTCTGGCAAGGCGGGCGCGGTTGGCAGAGGCGGATCCACCCAATCAACTCCGGCGGGTTCGTCTCTTACGCAACGGAGCGAACTCATGCTTCCGTGGAATTCTTTATAAACAGCAACGACTTCGTATACTTCCCTAACACCGCTATCATACGTTGCTTCGGTTGCGATGCTCCAAGTGAGTGTGTCTGACGTTGTCAAAAATTTTACTTGAGGTATCCTTTCGTATTCAAAAGTAAAACCATCCATTCCGTCACCCCACCATACGGCGTAATATCCAGCAGGGAGTGCTGCAAAACCAAATTCATCGGTGCCGTCATTAATTTCCCATCCTGAATTTTTGGCTTTAAGTTTTTGTGCTGTTCTGCATTTTCCGCCTATTGCTCTAATCAATTGTTCAGCTTCGGTTGGAGAGGGAATGTGGAATCCTTCAGGGCAAATTCCTCGTATTGTTCCTGTTAAATGGCATGTTGAATCAATGCCGCAACCTTTGGCTTGAGTTCCATATATTCCAGCACCATCGATGGCGATGTTCCACGGGTAGAAATGTTCGTTTGTGTCGGAGATTTCTTCATACTCATTACTTAACCACAGGGCTTCATAAAAAGAGTTTTCATTGTTATACAAACCGTCTTCAACGAATTGGGTGACATCTAATTTGAGGTTTTCGGCCATCCATACCTGGTTTCCGATGACAGTTGTCTTGTAAGTTTTGCCGTCGCGCAAATCGACAACTTGGCCATCCGTGATGATGGAACCGTTCGAAATCATTTTGGGGCCTGTTTTTGAACTGGAACTTCCCAGAACCGCATCTGAGCTGGAGCTTGTTGCGTTAGCATCCGAACTGGAGCTTGTCACAGCAGCTTCGGAACTGGAACTAGACTTCCCTTGACTTGATGGATCTTGACTTGAAACATCTTGACTCGACATGGGAGGCTCGTCAAATGCAGCAACATTATCGTCGCCACAAGCGGTAAGCGCAATTGCTGCAGATACAGCAAGTAATTTTAGGAATTTCATCCATGTCCTCCTTAACATATATTTATCTGTAATATAATAAAAACACCCTGCTACTAACAGGGTGTCTTTACATGACTGATGTGGTTTCAGCACCTGGAGCCGAGCGGTCTCCCGTGAGCCTTAAGCGACTCGTGTTGACGAGTCGTGTAGGCGAGAGCGAGGCGATGACGCCGGTTCTGTTTGCGATAGAGCCGAGCGGTCTTCCGTGAGCAAAAAGCCCCCGTTGTTAAACGGGGGCGGTGCGAGAGCGAGGCGAAGACGTCGGTTCTAATTATGCAATAGAGCCGAGCGGTCTTTTTAGTTTATACGGCCAATCAGGTTGCCGGAGAGCATGAAGTCTCTGCTAGCACCGTAGTTGTGGAAACCAGCGGAGAGCGAGAAACGGTCCGTGAGAGCCTTTTCGAGGTAGAGAGCTCCGAGGACGTCCTTGACATGTTTCGGGTTGCCTTCGTAGTAGCCGTTCTTCTTGCGGTCACCGACATATTCCGCTTCGAGAATGACACGGTCAACAGTCTTGAAGTTGAATTCCATACCACCCGTGAGCGGTACGACCATGTCGTCGGACAAGTCCATGAGGGCCACTTCACCGAACACAGTGAAGAAGTCTGGAACAATCGGCCAACGAACCTTCATAGAAATGTTGTGCTTAACTGTCGCATCGGCATCATAGACTTTGTCGAAAATGTTGCTGCGATAGCCGAGCTGGATTTCGAACTCATCAAGACTCGGAAGATCATGGAAGTTGAACACTGCACGGATGTCGCCCTTGTTCAGGTGAGGAGCCTTGCTAATCAAGGACAAAGCAATGTCGATGTTTTCGTTCGGGACGAAACCGAATTCAAACTGGTTTTCCGGATCCTGTTCGGAGAGGAATCCGTTCATGTAACCATCGATGTAGCCACCGAAGTAGTCCCCGTTCTTATCGGTGTTGTCCCAACGACCGACCTTGAAGCTGAACCAACCGTTGGTCTGGTTTGCCCATGCTTCTTTGAGAGAGAAGTAGTCTTCGGCAGATCCGGTTTCGCCTTTAACGTTGTCTGTCTTCAAGTCGCCAGGGTAGAAGGCAAGGGCAATCTTACCCTTGAAATTCTGCGTTTCGGCGAGGATGGCGAGGTTGGCTTCGCCGTTCCAGGTTTCGAAGTTGTCCGATGCATAATCTTCTTCGGATGTCCAGAAAACCTTGCCAGCTTCGAGTTCGAAGTCCGCGTTGATGTCGAAATCAATCTGGTTCACCGAGAAAACGGCGTTTTCGATCATCTTCTTTTTCTTGCGGGTAGTCGTAGATGCCGGTTCCACAGTGGCAACTTCTTCTGTCGTGGTTACTGCCGGAACTGCTACTGCCGGAGCGGGTTCTGCGACCGGAGTGGGGGCGACGACTGGTGCCGGCGTGACGGCCGGGATTACCGTAGGAGCTTGCTTAGCTTCGGGAGCCGGAGCTTGCGTCGTGGTTACGGGCGTAAATGCATTGACTGCCTGTGCTTTAGCGTCTGTAGCCTGAGCCTTCAAGTCGTTGGCTTGGGTGTTGATTCCAGCGGCCTTGGCTTCCATTTCGGCCTTCTTTTCGTCGGCTTGAGCTTGGGCGTTTGCGGCCTGCGCTTCGGCCTGGGCCTTCTGTTCGGCGGCCTTGGCCTGAAGATCTGCTGCCTGTGCTTCGGCTTGGGCCTTAGCATCGACTGCCTTGGCCTGGGCGCTTGCGGCATGAACCTTGGCATCTGCGGCCTGAGCCTTTACGTCTGCGGCTTGAACCTTGGCGTCATTGACTACAGCTTTTGCCGATGCTGCGGCCTTTGCTTCTTCTGCGGCAGCCTTGCTTTGAACGGCCTGGGCTTTTTCCTTTGTGGCCGTTACTTTCTTCTTGGCTGTCTGGGTCTTGGCCTTTGCTGTAGCAGCCTTCGCTTCTACAGTGGCTTTACCGTCTGCAGCAGCCGCTTTGACGTCTTCGACCTTTGGAAGTGCAAATACGGACGCGGCCAGCAGGCACGTGGCAAGAAACATTTTCTTCATACTGGATCTCCTTGGTATAATTCTACGTTTAAATACTTATTTAAATGTTAGTAAAATTTTCTTCATCGTTATTTTTTCTACAATAAGGGCTACAATAATCTAACCTAATAATTTAAAAGAGGAACCTGTTTTGAAAAAATTTGTGTTGGTGGTGTTGGCTCTGTTTTCTGCAAGTTCGTTTGCTCAAATGAAATTGGATGTTTATAAGAAAAATAATGGTGAAATCGACGAAAATCGCCCGCTAGGGTACTTGATGTCTTCCGATGCAATCAAGGAACTACCTATCCCGAAGGACAGAATTCCTCACGAAACTTATGTAGATGTGCAAGAACAAGTTCGTGTCGGTAGGAATAAATTCAAGACGGTCACCAAGAAACAGAAAATTACGACGTACGAAGAAGTCGAACCGAAGGTTCCGCCCCGCTATGTGCCGGTAAATTGCAAGTTTGGCGATGTGTGGGTCAAGCGTTCAGAACTGGAACGCTTTATGATGGAATACACCGACTTGAGTGGCGAATATGTTTCTGAAACTGGTCGCGTCGTGTTGAAAAGTTCGCCGAGCAACGCCAGCCGTTTTAACATCATTGTCCAGAACGGCAAGAATGATGACGTGGCCGAAATCGAGATGGGCAATCTCGAAAAGAAAAACATCAACGGCCATGCGCGTTTTGTGTATAAAGAAGACGGATGCGCTGTTGGTGTCGATGTATATAACCGTGTCGTGAGAGTTGCTCAGCGTGGCTGCGAAGATTACAATGCCGGTGAATACACACTTGCGGGAAATTACCCGACGTTCAAGGGAAACAACCGCGTTGCCGAAACATTTAATTTGGATTCGTATAGCTTCTCTTATCCGAAATACTTGTGGTGCGCAAGTGGTTATGACACATGCGAACCGTTGAAGGATGAACATGGAACTGTGAATATCACGTGGAGCAAGGACGGTCATGGAACGATTGAGCGCAAGGCGGGCAATACGGTGCATACCTATCGCGCCATGGAACGCGTGATTCCGCATAAGCGTGATTATTTCATGGGCGAAAAGCCGATTGCCCTCAAGACGAAGCGTACGGACATGAGTGGCGAATGGATGAACTGGTATTTCTATCCGCGGGCAGGGCGCTTCAAGATGATGCGTTCGGGCCAGCGCTATGATGCCGCTTACATGGAAATCTACGAACCCGTTAAGGAAGATGATTAAGAGTGGGCTTCGCCCAAGCCCGTAATAAGTAAAAATGTACTTCTTGCGGGCGGGGCCCCAGCTCGGAGTTGACGCCTACGGCGTCAGCGGCTGCACTCGGTCATGAACGCCTGCTAGCAGTCGTTCGCGACTCTCGTTTTGCACGCTACTGCGAAGAAAATACCTTGGCCGACGCTTTATTCTCTCGATGTAATTCTGATTATCTGTTGATTTGATTTAAGTCTCGCTTTTATTTATAAATGAATTATTTAATTTTTTTATGATTGTTTATTAATTGTAGTGAATTGTTGCAGAAGATTATGATTAAGTCGATTGAACAGAGCCGCATTTTGTTTTTGGATTCGGGGCCACTGGTGCGGCTTCTCCAGATGCACCCTGACTATTACCCGGTTGTGTCGGGCGTATTGGATGGAGTCTATGAGAATAACGTGCAGGTTCTTGTTTCGTCTGTAACGTTGTTTGAAATCTGCTCAAAGGCGTATGGCGCAAACGATGGCGTTTTGGCTAGGCAGTACCGCGAATTTTTCGAGAAGTCTTCGAATGTACGCCTTTGCGAAGTGAATGCTGACGTTTCGCTCAAGGCGGCTGAACTTTTTGCGGCTGCTGCCCGCACGAACCACAAATTGACGGAAGGGGAGGCTATGCGCCTTGCCACTGCGTTTGTGAACGGGGCAGACTGCATCCTCACGGAATGCGCGAACTTCCGTGATGCTGCCGATGCGCTCGTCGTTACACTCGATGAAATTTGACGTTTCTTAAAGATTGTCTTGAGTTTGTTTTGATAGACTATTTTTTTTTGAATTAGCCTCCTTTTTGAGGGAGGTTTTTTGTATATTGCGGATAAGTTCTAAAGGAGGCCCTTTTGAAAATTTCTCCGTTTGTATATTTTGTACTTGCCACTCTTGTTTTATGCGGTTGTGGTGACGATAACGATTCTAATGTTACAAGTTATGATTTCGATGTTTCAAGTTCTTCTGAAGTAGCGGAATCTAGTGAATCAAAGCCTAGTTCCTCGTCTTTGCAGAAGTCCTCTTCGTCATCAAATAAAAAGTCTTCGTCTTCGGTAAAGTCATCCTCTTCTTTGCCCGCTTCTTCTTCGAGTAATTTGTCTTCGTCAGTTTCTTCGTCTAGATTGTCGTCATCATCAAGTTCTTCTGTACTTATTTTGTCTTCATCTTCTTTTGTGAGTTCTTCTTCGGTCAATTCTACATATTCTCATTTGTATAGCATGTTGGCACTCTTGTCAAGCTCATCCTCTGTCAATTCTTCGTCATCAGTTGCGAAATCCTCTTCGGATGCTTATAAATACGATTATATCGAGGATTCCAGGGACGGGAAAAAGTATAAGGTGCTGAAATTTGGTAAAAGACGCTGGATGGTCGAAAACCTAGCTTTTGACTACCAGTATCCCGGTGTAGAAACTAGAAATGCCAAGGAGCCTGATAGCGTCGAATTTTATGGTCGCACCTATCTTTGGAGCGAGGCTATGGATTCCTCTGCCGTATTTTCGACCACAGGTAAAAATTGTGGATATGGTAAACCAAAATGCCGTCCTTGTGGAGCGCGCGGAATATGTCCTTCAGGTTGGCATGTTCCAAGCCTTGCCGAATGGTTTGAACTTTTTGAAAATGATGATGAAGATAAATTGAATTTGTTTGCAGTCTATAGAAATGATTATAAATATTTGTGGGTTTCAAACGAGTATGATAACGATGAAGCCTATTTAATAAAACCCAAGGGTGGCCAAAAATATGAACTGATTTTTAACAGAAAGTCTATTAGCACGTATGTTCGTTGTGCCGAAGACGATGCTACGGGCAATGATGCTATGTGTAAGATGACTTGGCCTAAAGATGATGTAAACAAAGGAAGCACATATGATGCCAAAGCAGGCATCTTAACGGATGAACGTGATGGTAATGAGTACAGAACTACAGAAATTGGGGATCAGATTTGGATGGCCCAAAATCTTAGATATGCCTATTTGCAACCGACATATCAATTGGATTCTTCGAGCTTCTGCCACGATCATGTTGCGTCTAATTGCAAAGCCTATGGTCGTTATTATCTGTGGAGTGCGGCCATGGATTCTGCGGGTATCTTCTCTAAAGATGGAGAGGGCTGTGGATATAAATGGAAAAATTGCAGCCCCAAGCAATATACTCGTGGCGTGTGCCCTGAAGGATGGCATATCCCGTCTGCCGAAGAATGGAACACGTTGATTGAATTTGTGGGTGGAAGCTTGTTTGGAGGGCGTGATTTGAAGTCAAAAGGTGGCTGGAGTGGAAAGCGTTCTTCGACGGACAAGTATGGTTTTTCGGCACTTCCTGTAAGAGATTATAAGACGGATCCTGAAGGTCGTTCTGCCAGTTTTGCATCTTATGGTTATCAGGCGAATTTTGTTTCATCGACAGTGCATGAGGACAAAAAATATTCGTATAAAATGACGATGTTCTATACGGATGATGTGGTTGAAGTTGATAGAAGTCTCAACTCAAACGCTTTTTCGGTTCGTTGCCTGAAAAATCCGGACTGATATTTTCTAAATTTCTCCCCGTGAAATAATACGGAGTTTTTATGTCCAACTATTGTCCTGTTATCGGTCTCGAAATCCATTGTCAGCTTGCGACCAAGACGAAGATGTTCTGCGGTTGCGAAATTGAAGTCAACACAAGCCCGAACAAGCATGTTTGCCCTGTTTGCCTCGGTATGCCGGGCGCTATGCCTGTGCCGAACAAGAAGGCTGTGGAATATGCCATCCGCTTGGGTCTCGCTCTCAACTGCGAAATCGACTTGAACGCCATGTGGACTCGTAAGAACTACTTCTACCCGGACCTTCCGAAGGGTTACCAGATTACGCAGACGGGTGGACTTCCGGTGTATGACCATCCGATTTGCAAGAACGGCTGGCTCGAAATTGTAAAGGCCGACGGCACCAAGAAGCGCGTGGGCATTACCCGTATCCACATGGAAGAAGACGCCGGTAAGCTCATCCACGACATGAGCCCGTCCCAGAGCCATTTTGACGCAAACCGCTGCGGTACGCCGCTTTGCGAAATCGTGACGGAACCGGATATCCGCAGCCCGGAAGAAGCCGTGCTCGTGCTGAAGAAAATCAAGCAGACGCTGGAATACACCCGCGTTTCGAACGCCAACATGGAAAACGGCAACATGCGCTGCGACGGCAACATTTCTCTCCGCAAGAGCGAAGACGCTCCGTTCGGCATCCGTGCTGAAATCAAGAACTTGAACAGCTTCACGAACCTCGAAAAGGCCCTGTACTGCGAAATGAACTTGCAGGCCTCGACCCTCGATGCTGGCAAGGAAGTCGAACAGTGCACCAAGCGTTACGACCCCAACGCGGACAAGACCATCGTCATCCGCTCTAAGGAAGACGCCCACGACTACAAGTACTTCCCGGAACCGGACATGGTCCGCCTCGTGACCGACCCGGCCTTTGTGGAAGAAATCCGCCGCACGCTTCCGGAACTGCCGGATGCCCGCCGCGAACGCTTCATGAAGGACATGGGTGTTTCTGAATACGACGCCATGGTGCTTACCGAAGACCGCGACGTGAGTGAATGGTACGACACCGCCGCGAAGAACTGCAAGAACGGCAAGGTGCTCGCCAACTGGGTCATCACGGAACTTTTGGCCAAGCTCAAGGATGTGGAAGGCGGTCTCTCTGCCCTCAAGATTAAGCCGGAACAGCTTTGCACGCTTGTGAACCTGATTGCCGACAACACCATCAACGGTAAGATTGCAAAAACGGTCTTCGCCGAAATGTTCGAAACAGGCAAGGATCCCGAAGCGATTGTGAAGGAAAAGGGCCTGGTGCAGGTGACCGACACCGCCGCTATCGAAGCAGTGGTCCGCGAAGTTTGTGCCGCCAACGCCGCCCAGTTCGCCGAATTCAAGGCTGGCAAGGTTGCGCTCAAGGGCTTCCTCGTGGGTATGACGATGCGCAAGTCCGGCGGCAAGGCGAATCCGGGCCTCGTGAACCAGATTCTCGACAAGCTCGCGAAGGAATAGTTGCTGAATGGGGTGGACGTCTTCGTTACGTCATTGCGAGCCCCGTAGGGGCGTGGCAATCCAGGGCAGTTTTTTGCTTGTGGTCTTGCTCGCCCTTTTCTTTGCGGCCCCCTCTTTCGCAGAAGAAAAAAAGATGGACTCGTACGATAGCACGTACACGAGTTCATTAAACATGTCCGACGAGCAAATCGAAAAGGTGTTCGGCATCGATTCGACGAAGTTGGCGAAAGGTCCGACACTCCAAGAAATCAACGAAGAAAATCCGTCTTACGTCAAGCGCGAATACGACCACAAGCAGCAGGTCGTTGTCGGTAGCGTGGTGATGTTCTGCGTTGCTCTTGCGATGGTTCTCATGAACAATTACAACCCGAAACGGTAAAATCTCCCAACCACTAACCACTGTTTACTAACCACTATGAATTACACAGACGAAGCAAAACAGAATTTCAACGACCTCTCCAAGAATCCGTATCCGGGACGCGGCATCGTGCTTGGCACAAGCGCCGATGGCAAGTCCTACGTGCAGGTTTACTGGATCATGGGCCGCAGCGTGAACAGCCGTAACCGCGTTTTCGAAATCGAAGCCGATACTGGTTTTATGAAGACTAAGGCTTTCGACGAATCGAAGCTCACGGACCCGCACCTCATCATTTACTATCCGGCTCGCCACACGAAGGACGTGCAGATTATCACGAACGGCGACCAGACGGACACGATTTACAACGCCATCAAGCTCGGCGGCACCTTCGAAAGCGCTCTCCGCACTCGCCAGTACGAAGACGATGCTCCGAACTTTACTCCGCGTATTTCCGGCATCCACTACAAGAATGCTGAACCGGCTATCTACAAGCTCTCTATTCTTAAGAGCCGTAACAACAGCGAAGACGCTGGCTGCGAACGCATGACGTTTGAATTCGAAAAGGCTCTCCCGGGTCTCGGCCATTTCATCAGTACTTACGAAACCGACGGCAAGCCGATTCCGTCTTTCAACGGCTTCCCGAAGCTCATGCCGATTTTCGCCACTGCCGAAGAAACGCTCAAATCTTACTGGGACGCTCTCAACGCTGACAACAAGGTCTCTTTGATGGTCAAGTGGATTGACCGCGAAACCTTCGAAGCGAAGACGATTATCGTGAATAAGAACGTGTAGCTTTAGCACCCGAGCCCATACCCCATAGCCCAAACCTACCGACTTATTTCTCAACGACCTGCCCGAGTATTTGGTGCAGGCGTTTTTTGTTTCCGAATCCGTCGGGATTTTCGATGTAGTAGAAAATTTGTTTGATAAGTGCGCTTGTGTTGAAGTCGTACGAGGCGATTCGAAGCAAATAGCTTTCGGCGGAGTTGTCAAATCCGAACACGTTCGGGTCGGTCTTTTCGCCGGGCAAGTTGCACTCGCCTTCATCGCTGATTTCGTAGAAAAGTCCCGCCACTTCATCGTTCACGCAGACCCAGCAGTTGCAATCGTCGGGCACGTCCTTTGCAAATTTAAGGAGCTTTTTCTTGACGAGATTTCGGGCGTAAATTTCGACGGAAAGCCTTGGCGCTTGCGCTCTTGCGATTTCCTTGTAATCCCAAGGGCTTGCGAATTCGTCATCGGTGAAGGCTGTTACTTCGATGCCTGAATTTTGAAGTCCTGTGAGGCGGTCTTTGGACCAGGAACTGTTGTGGTAGGGCGAAAAATAACAGACTTTCTTGAAGCCTTTCTGCAAAAGGTATTTGCCCATCTGTTGCCCTGGAATTTCACCGAATGTCGAGTTGAAAAATGCCCAGTTGTTCTTGCTCAAAAAGCGTGGCGGAATGTCTTGCAGTGGCTGCTCCCACCAAACAGAGACGGGGTACTTGACTCCGTAAAAAAGTTGCAAGAGCGGGAGAGGCTTTTGCACGAGCAATGTAGAAAGCACCGCTCCGATAGCGTTCGGATAGTCCGTGAGTCGGCAGATTTTCCCGCTGCGGTCAATGAGCTTGCCGCTTTCTTCGTTGATGCCGAGCAGAATGAGCTTGAAATGCTGTTCGCCGGCGGTCTGGTAAACTAAGCGCAAAAAGTCGAGTTCTCGTTCGCTTTCGGCGGTAAAACCACCCCAGGAATTGCATCGCGTGACGAACAGAATCTGGCTGAAATTCTTAACGGTTTTTGTCTTTAACGGGGAGGCAAATGCGTACAAACGCCCTCTGCGAACGAGAATGCCCTGATTTACTTTATGAATCAGGAACTTGCGGAGAATCGTCTGCGAAACGTTGTAGCGGTCGGAAAGTTCCTTCGCAAGCGGCAAGTTCTTGTTCGGGTCGAGGAATCCTTTTTCCCAGTCGGTCGCAAATTCTCTTTCGAGTCGTTCAAGAATCGTTTCGCGGTGGACCGTTTTGGAAAGAAGCTGGGCCAAATCGTCGATGTTGGGGGCTTTGCCCCAGAAAAATCCCTTGCCGCGGATGCTGTAGATGAGGCCTTCTTCGGAGAGCTGCTTGAGCACGCTCTGGATGGTTCCCGACGAGACTCCAAACGTCTTCATGAGCTTGCGTACAGACGGGAGCATTTCCCCGTCTTTCAGCTGTTGCTGCAGAATCGCTTGTCGAATTTCGTTACGCATACTTTTACGCCATATTTCGGGCCGCAATCCATTCGCGGACGGCGTGCTCGGCTCGTTCGGCTAGAATCTCTTTCTTGTTCTTTTTCTTCAGGCCCTTGTGGTGGGGGAGCAGCCCGAAGTTGAAATTCATCGGCTGGAAGTCCTCGTTCTCTTCGACAAGGCGGTTCATGAGCGCGCCAATGCAACTTTCATCGGGGAGCGGGTCGGAATGCCCGTGCAGAATCGTCTGCGCCATGTTCCAGGCGGCGTACCAGCCTGTGGCGACCGCTTCGGTATAGCCTTCGGAGCCTGTAATCTGGCCTGCAAACCATGTTGGCGGAATGCCTTTGGCGCAGTCGAGTTCCGGGCGCAGGCGCAGTGTTTTATCGAGGAACTTTGGCGATTCGATAAACGTGTTGCGGTGCATGCAGCCGAGGCGTGCGAATTT
>JAFWRL010000168.1 GCA_017520105.1 Fibrobacter sp. | reverse complement strand
AGGCGTCTTTTTAAACCGACACCAAGTGCAAACCCGCTTAAACGACCACGGCTGTCAATGACCCGGTGGCAAGGGATAACCACCTGTAGCGGATTTCGATGCAAAACATTCCCGACAGCGCGAACCGCGTTAGGGTGACCGACCGCCTCGGCAACTTGTTTATAAGTCCATGTTTTCCCGTATGGGATGGAACGCGTGACTTCTAGAACTTTTTTCTGGAAGTCGGTGCCATAAATTTTTATAGGAATGGAAAACTCGCAGATTTTGCCGGCGAGGTACAAATTAAGTTCATTGATAGCCTTGCGGTAAGCACTGCGCGTGCGACCGAGAATACCCGATTCCGAGTCGGGGCTTGCATAAGCGCAAGCCCGTAAACTGCTTGGAGAAACCGTTTTTGCCACATCCGACAAATCCTGAAATTTTAAACCACAGAGACAAGAGCCTTCAAAGACAAAGGTCCATTCGCCCCATACATTACGGTGGCTTATCTTTACAAATTTCGGGTCATCGAATCTCATACCATGCGGTATATCTCCTAGCGCAAGGGGTATTCCTTGTACTCTTTGACGCCGAATTCTTCCTTGAGGTAGTCCCAGCGCACAAGGCGGTTTTTCCAGTAGTATTTGCGGTACAAGCGACGTGCGACACGACTCGTTAGTTCGTACGGAATCGTATGGTGGTCATCGGCGACGCTTTCCATCGAAATGCGGAAATCGAGTTCGCCGTTCACAACGTCAACAGTTTCGCCGACCTGAACATCCGGAATATGGCTGACATCAACCATCGTTGCATCCATGCAGACGCGCCCAAGAATCGGGCAGAGCTGACCGCGGATAAAGACGAACCCCTTGTTGTATTCACCACGGAGATAGCCGTCGCCGTAACCGATAGCAATCGTCGCGATGCGGGTCACCTGCTGTGCCGCCCAGTAACCGCCGTAGCTGACCGTCTCGCCAGGCTTCACGTCGTGCACGTGGCGAATCGTCGATTTAATCTTCATGACGGGCTTGATTGGCCATGGGGAAGGAGCCGCCCCCATGCAGTTGTAGCCGTAAAGAGCGAGGCCTGGACGCACCATGTCAAAGTGACTTTCGGGGTGCGTGAGCGTACCTGCCGAGCTAGAGCAATGGCAAATGGCGGGGCGGAGTCCGTCGGCATCCAAGACATCCACGAGTCGAGAAAAACGTTGGATTTGAATTTCTGTTTTCGGATTCCCCGGCATGTCGGCTGTAGCAAGGTGCGTGAACATTCCCTCGAACTTGAGGTACTTGAGAGAAAGAGCCGCACGGATGTTGTTGAAGTCTTCTGCATCAAAGCCGTAGCGGTTCATGCCCGTGTCAATCGCGAGATGCGCCTTGCAGGTCGTACCGGTTTCGCCAAGGAACTGGTCAAAAGCCATCGCGGTGCGAAGATCCGTTATCGCCGCCGTCAGCTGGAATTCGACAAAGTAGGCGAAGTCCGCCGGAGTGCAGGGACCAAGCACGAGAATCGGCAAGTCCATGCCGTACTGACGGAGCAGCATGCCCTCACTGATGTGAGCAACACCCAAATAGTCCGCACCGCCAAACTTGGCGGCAAAAGAGCAGGCGAGGCTTCCGTGTCCGTAGGAGTCCGCCTTCACGGGGAGCAAAATCTTTGTCGAAGCCGGAATCTGGCTTCGGATGAAACGAATATTGTTGCAGAGGGCGTCTAGGTTGATTTCAATCCAGTTCGGGCGAGCAATCTTATTTAAGTCAGGAGGAGTAGATAAAAGTTTCATAATATTGGAAATATAGGTAACTTTTAAGAAAAAGGGCCGCGACAACCCCAAAATAGGGCTTTAAAACCACAATTCAATCTAAGTTGGAATAAAATATACTGGGATAAGTTTTGTAAAAAACTTGATTGACGAAAAATAGCACAAATCCGCGCCATTTCAGCAACGGCGGGCATTGTCTTATGTTGTCTGAGTTTACATTTCTCTCTATGAAAAAATCTTTACTTTTTATCGTATTCTAAACGCTTTTTTAATTGGTAGTTTAAGGTTGTGTAAGGGTGATATTCATTCCCTAGTTCGAACAAAGAAACAAAGGAATGAATAAAGTAAATCTCTTATTGGATGGTTTTGAATTTCTGACATTGTTGCTTTTACGCTTGGACTTGGCGTTTATGATTTGCGTACCGAATTACGCAACGTATCCGCTCGATATCTTTGCGTAATACATCGCTGAAAGGGCTTTCCACAAAAGTCCTCTCCAGAGGTTTGTTTTTTTTAAAATAACGGCTCGTCCACGAGGCGGTTACTGGAATTTTACCCAAAACAACTGAACCCCACAATTCCAAAATGGAGGATAAAACAATGAAAACGACAAAACAAAAACAGGACGCGTTCATTGCGTCGCTGATGCCAGATTCCGACAAGAAAATGGTGCGCATTGCCAGTGCATCGTTTCTTGTGGCGTTATCGCTTGGTTTCTGGGCATCGACGTATGAACGTATTATCGACAACGTAATTTTCGATACGGTGTCGCCAACAGAAATCGTCACAAAAATAACGATGGACACACCACCAAAGGAGGTAAAAAAGCCCGACATCAAACGGAAAAAAATGCCTGATGTCAAACGCAAGCATCAAGGCGGGGGAGGAAAGCCGAAGGGAAGCGGTAAACGCAACGCTCCGGAAAACATGGGATTTTTAAAAGTTCTTGAATCATTGAATCCTAATGACGCAAGTCACAACGCCTTCGCCGCATTGGGCAAAAACTTCAAAAGCGACCTTGAAAAACTGAATCGAATTACGGGTTTATCGAGAAATAAGAATCACACCATTGGTGCAGAACGCCGTGGTCGGCCGGATGTCGGTTTCAATCAGGGCTACGCATCCGGAGGAAGCGGTGGCGCCGGAGACTTCTTCGAATCGCTCAAAGGCGGTGCAGGAGGTCCCTTGGTGACAAAATCGATGAAAGGCAACATTAGACCGCCCAAGCCAAACGAAATCGACATGGGTTCCGCGGGTTCATCCCGATCCGCATCAGAAATCATGAAAGTCGTGCGGCAGCGTACTCCCGGGCTTCGCCATATTTACAACAAGCACTTGAAGAAAAATCCGGGATTCCAGGGAAAAATTACATTGAGATTTACAATCGCTCCGGGCGGTGAAATCATCAGTATGTCATTGGTTTCCTCGACAACCCAATACAGCGTTTTCGATAACGAAATCAAGGATGCCGTCAGACGATGGACGTT
>JAFWRL010000167.1 GCA_017520105.1 Fibrobacter sp. | reverse complement strand
TGCTTCTTGATTTCTTCGAGATACCAACCGTATCCGACGTACATCAGCTCGACATCGTTGAATTTAGTCGAAAACTTTTCCCACACGGAATTCAGGAATTCTAGATTCTTTTCCTTTGAAATTCGGCCTATATAGGCAAAGCGCACTTTGTTCTTTGAACGGTCGCCGCCGAACTTTTCCCAAGCGCCTTTTCCGCGCAATTCCGGCGAGAACTTTTCAAGCGGGAGTCCGCGGGGGAGAATCTGCACCTGATTTGCAGGGACCTTCAATTCTTTTTCGAGGATGTTTGCGTAGTCATCGCAGGGGCTGATGACCGGACGGGCCATCCAGTAGAAAATGCGCATGAGCCAAAGCACGTAAGTGTGCATCCACTTCGCCTTCACAAGCGTTTTGGTGTAAGTGGGGACATCGGTGCGGTAATGGCTGAACACCTTAATTCCCGCAATCTTCCCGCAAAGGCAGACGACCCAGGCGCCAGGACTCGGAGTCTCCAGCTCAATCATGTCTATCGGGTAACGCTTGAGCAAGCGGAGTACGGGCGAAATTCGGGGAATTGCCAGTTCGCTGTTCGCGTATCCGAGCTGTTCCATGCTGAACAAACGCGGGAGTAAAATGCAGTAGCTGTTTTCGACAACGCCGCACGGTCGCGTGTTGAACGCGCTGCCTGCAAGGTAGGCCTTCATGCCGTGATCGCGCATGTACGGAATCACGTTTCTCAAGTTGTTCGCGATACCGTTTGTTTCGTCCAAGTTGTCAGAATAAAACAGAATGCGTACGTCGTCCGGGGCTCTGCGATTGCGTTCCCTTTTCAAATAGAAACGCAACTTCAACAGCTTCGGCAAGTTGATAATCGGTGTCAAAAAGACCAAGGGCGGAATCCAGCAGGTGCGGATATTTCCAGGAGGCTTGTGTTTGAACGAGAAAAACTTGCGGAAGGTACTCGTCACCTTGCGGCCAAAAATGGCCGGGCGCGTATCCAGTTTGTCGCTAGCCTTGAGCTTTGTTGAATCTGACGCAGTCGTCATACTTCACTCCTTTGCCACCGAACAAGTCCAATGCGCTCCCAATGGTGAGGTCGATTTTTCTGTTGGATATTTCTTTGCAATGCTTCAAGTCGTCAAGCGATTTTGCTCCGCCGGCGTATGTGACCGGGATGGGGCTGTTTTCGGCGAGGAATCGAATCAAGTCGTCGTCCATGCCTTGTTGCTTGCCTTCGACGTCTGCTGCGTGAACCAAAAATTCATCGCAACTTTTGGCGAGGTCTTCAAGCGTTTCCTTGGTAATCTCGATATCGATAATTGTCTGCCAGCGGTTTGTCGCAATCTTCCATTGCGGTTTGCCATCGACAATTCCTGTACGCTTGCAGCTCAGGTCCAAAATCAAATGTTCCTTACCTACGGTCTTGACGAGTTCCGCCAACCGTTCACGGTCGAGGCGCCCTTCCGGGAAAATCCAGCTCGTTACAATCACGTGTGAAGCTCCCGCTTCAATATACTCTTGAGCGTTCTGGGCGTTGATTCCTCCGCCCACTTGAAGCCCGCCCGGATACGCTGAAAGCGCGTCCTTTGCCGCGCTTTCGTTCCCCTTGCCAAGCATAATCACGTGTCCGCCCTTGATGCCGTCTTTCTTGTAGAGTTCGGCAAACCAGGCAGACGAACGGTCTGTCTCGAAATTGGTTTGGAGCCCCGCTCCGCTATCGGAGAGTGAACTCCCGACGATCTGCTTCACTTTTCCGTCGTGCAGATCAATGCAGGGTCTAAATTTTGTCATTAATCCTTGACCCCGGTGATTGCCCAGTCGATTTTTTTGCCGAGTCCGTTCTGGCTACGGCCGCGGTAGAACAGCACTTCGCCGCCCGCAGCGATTTTCATAGCCTTCTTGGCGAACCAGCCTTCGACCTTGTCCAAGAGCGATGCCTTCTGCAATACCTTGTTCACGGGGAACACCATCGGCGGAATCCCGTTCTTCCATTCAAAAGCTAAGGTCGTCTTGGGGAACTTCTTGCCGTTGTAGTCGGCGCCGCCTTCCTTGATTTTTGTCGGGATGGCGACTTTCGTACCCTGTTGGCCATTGTACAGAGCATAACCCATCAGCTGACCGTCTGTCGTGAGGGTAATGCGTCCGGCATACATGGAGGCCTTTTCGTTAGTGCTGAAGTTGATGGTGCGGCTGGCAATGTCTGTTGCCTGGGCCGTTTGCCATGTCTGGTCCATGTAGGCGTAACCCTTGACGGTCAAGGTGTCTTCGTTGTAGGCGATTTTACCAGTAACTCTGCCGTACGGGATGTGGATGTACTGCGCAAACTTTTCCTTGCCGAAAGTCCAAACTCCGTTTCCGGGGACCATGCCCGGCACGGCGCTTTCGAACGTCACGTCCAAAAGAAACTTTCCGCCCTTGTCGGCGCTGAACATGACATGGTGACCCTTGCCCGGCTTGTTTTCGAGCAGGTATTCATCGGTCTTGATGGTGATGGTCGCCTTTTCCTTGTTGGCGACAAGGCGCTCGGGCGGATATTGGCGACCGACAGAATAGGTTTTTCCCTTGAAGTTCCAGAAATTGAGGTCGCAGCCGATTTTACGGCCAGATCCTGGCACGTTGAGGACGGAATAGTTCACGAAAGCACGTGTTCCGTTGTCGAATACGAACTGGTAACTCCAGGTTTCGTTATATTCCTTGGAAATTGCCTGGTGCGGCATAAAGTCGTTCACGGTGAGCGCCCTGTCAGCACCTTGTGGAGCGGTAACTTCTGCGGCGTGTATTGCCGTAGAAATGAAAAAGAGGGTACAAATCCCCAAAGCAAAATTTTTTATTTGTAATCTCATGTTCAAAAAATAAAAAAAAGCTGCCCTTGTGGAACAGCTTT
>JAFWRL010000166.1 GCA_017520105.1 Fibrobacter sp. | reverse complement strand
TTGGCGAGTTCCTTTTCGCTTTCTTTTTCGGCCTTGAGGAGGGTGCGCATTTCCGCCTGGAGTTCGCGCATCTTTTCGTCAAAGTTCACGGCCTCATCGCGGTTCTTGAATTCGATGTACTTGCTCGGCACGAGCGACCAGTTTTTCGCTTCGATTTCTTTGAGGGTGGCGGTGGCGCAGTATTCGGGTTCGTCCTTGATTTTCTGCGTTTGCCACTTGTGGTAGGTGCCGCTGATTTTCGTGATGTCCTCGGCGCTGAACTGGGTGTATTTCTTTTCGAAGGGTTCGCCCATCTGGCGCAGGTCCATAAAGAGCACTTCGCCTTTGCGGTTACGGTACTTGCGCATGGCATTGCCGACCTTGACTTCGCGGGCGGTCTTGTTGTTGTTCAGAATCCAGAGCGTCACGCTGATGTCGGTGGAGTAGAACATGTTGCGGGGCAGAATGAGGATTGCCTCGACCTTGTCGTTCTGCAGGAGTTCCTTGCGGATTTGCTGTTCGTCGCCTTCGCCGCTGAGCGCGCCGTTACTGAGCAAGAAGCCTGCCACGCCGTTTTCGGAGAGTTTTGAGAGGATGTTCAGAATCCAGCCGTAGTTCGCGTTGCTCGTGGGCGGCACGGTGTAGCCTTTCCAGCGCGGGTCATCGAGGAGTTCGTTTTCGGCACGCCACGATTTTTGGTTGAACGGCGGGTTCGCCATGATAAAGTCGGCTTTCAAATCCTTGTGCTGGTCTTCGGCAAAGGTGTCGGCGGGTTTGTCGCCCAGGTTGCCGGAGATGCCGCGGATGGCGAGGTTCATCTTCGCTAGTTTGTACGTGGTACCGGTGTATTCCTGGCCATATACGGAGACTTCGCGCTTGTTGCCGTGATGCGCCTCGATAAACTTCATGCTCTGCACGAACATGCCGCCCGAACCGCAGCAGGGGTCGTAAATCTTGCCGCGGTAGGGTTCAATCATTTCGGCAATGAGCCCGACGATTGTCTTGGGCGTATAGAATTCGCCCTTGCCCTTGCCTTCGGCGATGGCGAACTTGCCGAGGAAATATTCATAGACGCGTCCGACAACATCCTGTTCCTTGTCCTTGATGGTGTCGATGCCGTCGATGTCGCTGATGAGCGCCGCGAGTTTTGCGGTGTCGAGCTGCAGGCGCGAGAAATAGTTGTCGGGGAGCGCCCCGCGCAACGCCTTGTTCTTCTTTTCGATGTTCGCAAGCGCGGTATCGATCAGGAGCGCAATGTCGCTTTGGCGGGCATGCTCGATGATAAAACTCCAGCGGGAAGTTTCTTCCAAGTAAAAGACGTTGTCCTTGTTGTAGAACTCGGGCATCTCTACGTATTTCTGGCGGCCGGCGGCGATGAGCTTTTCGCGCTGTTCCTCGAACTTGTCGCTTGCGAACTTGAGGAAGATAAGCGAAAGCACCACGTGCTTGTATTCGGCGGGTTCCACGCTGCCGCGTAACTTATTCGCAGACTCCCAGAGGGACGCTTCAACGGACTTTTCGGGGACGGATTTCTTCGCCTTTGCAACTTTTGCCATATAAACCTTTTACAAATAACTGCACTGGATCCTTCGACTCAGCCCTTACGGGCTTCACTCAGGATGACACGATAAATGAAATATATAATAATGGAGTGACAATGGAGTGACTCCGCGAAAGAAACCTGCGCCAAGCTCGAACACGTTCCGGGCGTCATCTCGATTATGCCAGCGCTATGCTAGGGGCGATTACAAATCCGTAAAGTTGGTCTTTCCCCTATACTTGTTATTCAATTTGTTCCATATTCGTCATGCGATGTGACTTTTTAGCTGAAGGTCTCCAAAAAATTACAGGGAAAAGAGGCGCCGACTAATTTAAAACCCCTTAATTAGTATAGATTTGCACCATGAATATCGTTATTTACGCCCTATTTGCTCTTTCTGGTTTTGCGGGACTCATTTACGAAGGTTCGTGGGCCAGGTACCTTAAACTCTTCCTCGGACATTCTAGTTACGGCCAGGTGCTCACGCTCTGCATTTACATGGGCGGGCTTGCGATTGGTAGTTTTGTCGCGGGCAAGCAGGTGGAGCGCGTGAAGAGGCCGTTGCTCGGGTATGCGGCGGTGGAACTGGGCATCGGTATTGGCGGGATTATTTACCATCCGCTGTACATTTGGCTCACGGATTATTTTTACGATTCGAATTTTGTGGCGGGGTTGAGCTCTCGCGGTGCCGAAGTCGTGAAGGTCGTTTTGGCGACAGGCTCGACGCTCCCGATTGCGATTGCGGTGGGCATGACGTTCCCGTTCATTGCGGCGGGGCTTATGCGAAAGAGCGGTGCCGAAGTTTCGCTCCCGATGCTTTACTTTACGAACAGTCTCGGTAGTGCCATTGGTATTTTGTTCACAAGCTACACGCTCATTCCTGTGCTCGGTAACCATGCGACGCTTTGCGTGGCGGCTTCGATCAACTTCTTGCTGGCGGCGGTGTTCTGCTATATCGGCTATACGGCGCCTGCAACGTACGAAGAAGAGCTTGCGGAAGAGGACGAGTCGGCTGAATCGTCCGTTGCTAAAGTGCCTGCGGAACCGCTCAACGAAGATTATGCGGCTGAACACAAACTCCCGATGCCTCCGAAGAATATGTGGTTCTGGATTGCTGGGATTACGGGACTCACTTCGTTTGTCTATGGAATTGTGTGGATCCGCCTGCTGTCGCTGTTGATGGGTTCTTCGAGCCACAGCTTTGACCAGATGCTTTCGGCATTTATCTTGGGCCTTGCGATAGGCAGTGCCGTGAGCGGAAAGCTGTTGAAGAAGGATTCTCTCGTTGTGCTTTCGCTGGCGCAGATTTTCATGGGATTCTTTGCGCTTTGTACGTTGTACTTTTACAAGCCTTTCTGGGAAGGCATGAATGTGGCGAACCAGATTTTCAATACGACGAATGACGGTTATGTTTGCTGGAGCATTTTCAAGTACGTACTTTCGATTTTCTGGATGGTGCCGACGAGCTTCTTTGCGGGCATGACGCTCCCGCTGATTACGCTGATTTTGACGCGAGCCTTCAAGAGCGAAGCCCCGATTGGCAAGGTCTATGGCTGGAATACGGTGGGTTCGATTCTCGGTTCGGCGGGCGGTGGACTTTTGCTGTTGCCGCTTTTGCAGCTCAAGGGTTC
>JAFWRL010000165.1 GCA_017520105.1 Fibrobacter sp. | reverse complement strand
TACGACAGTTCGACAACGCTCGACGAACTCTCTACCGCGAGAGCATCACTGGAACTACCGAAATCGCCGACATCATCAAAATCGGCAATATTTTCTGATTCCGAGCAGGCAACCAACGAAACCAGCAAGAACAAAAATGCAATTTTTTCCACAAATCCTCCCCCAAATCCCCGAAACCTACACTAGGCTAAAAATATACACAAATTATATAAATGTTCCACAAAAAAATAACGCCTCCAAAATAAGCGTTGTGAACGGTTCATTTTTTGCAAAATTTGCAAAAAACGCCATTTTTCGAATCATTGAGCGTTTTCTCCCCCCATTTTCAAGTTTTCTCCCTACATTTTTGCTTTATGGGGGGAGAAAAATCAATCCACAGACACCTTAAGCCATTCTGTAACCTGATTTGCTATTGAACGAACTTCGTCAATAGATATTTTTTCCTTGGTTTTGTCAAAAAACTTAGGGAAACTATTTTCATTCAAAATCCAATATTTTGAAAAATCTTCAGCCGGATTTTCTATATACGCTCCTATAATTACAGCAACTTTTTGAATCGAATAAGTCCGACCGCACAATGATTCCAATTTCTCTGAAATAAAATTTGCCTCACCATCCATTTGATTCAAAAGGGTTTTGCATATCCTTCCATTAAATAACAGTTTACCGTCTTGATACAAAAATTTGTATCCTTTTTTTCTATCATAATGTTTTGTTTCTATTGTAAAGATGCCTCGGGTACTCACAATCAAATGATCAACATTAAAGCAATCTCCACAGACATCATGAAACACCCGAACAGAATCATTACTCATATTATTCAGCATTTCACCAACAAGACGTTCGCCCTCCATTCCCTTATAACAATTGCGCATGTGTTTTATAAGCCTGCGCGATTTGCGAAATCCATAAATAAAAATTCCTACCGTAGCAACAGTAAATATTATCGCAAGCCCAAGAGTTAAATCAAAAATGCCAAAATAAAACAACCATATATAGAGTGTCAATATGAAAAAAGCAAGGAAAAAACACCAAACGCCCCAATAGCTCTCATAATCAGCATCAATTTTCTTTTGTAGAGATTCACCCTGAACTCGTGTTCGAAATTTCTTACCCATGTTTATTCCTTTTCCCAATTCAATACAGGATAGCCATCATTCAAGCCAGAATCATAAACGAAATCATCACCGAGGAGTTCAGCAAATTTTTTAGATTTCATTTCTTTTTCGGTTTTGGGAGTCGCGACTCCGCCACCGTTATTTTGTCCAAATGGTTCTTGGTCGCCTTGTTTGAGGTAATAGTAATCAGCCATTGTGGTGTTGAAATTATAGCCAATCATCAAGCCTACAAGGGAATCACCATCGACTTTGCCGGTACTGTAAATGGATTGACTTACACCAACTTCATTATAACCAGCAATTCCACCAACATACGTGTCACCCAATACATTTCCCACATTATAAGCAAATTCAGTATTCGAGTTTTTGGCATAACCAAAAACACCCGCAGTATAAAAAGTTCCTATAATAGAGCCATCATTTGACAACGTTGAATTAGCAGAACAATCATTCTTTCCAACAATTCCTGCAGTATATTTCGCGCCCTCTACATAACCACTATTTTTTGCACCCTTTAATGTAGCTTGTTTACTATTCGTTGAACATGAATACACATATCCAAAGTAACCAGCAATGCCAGCAGTCCCCTCTTTTCCCGAAATGTTTCCTTTATTTTCAGCATTCATTAAAACAGAATTACTACCTAATGAACCAGCTATACCTCCAGTGCCCGCAGTACCTATAATTTCATTATAATTTATTGCATTAGTTATTCTTATATTTGTTCCACTACCAATAACGCCACCAACAGTTTTGGATCCAGAAATCAATCCATAATTTTCAACATTTTCTATAACTCCAACATTATTACAACATACGGATTCATATGCACCAACAACACCACCCGTTGCATTTCCTACTCCAATAACAGAGGCTTTATTTATAGCACCTTTTATAATACCAGCACCTCTTAAAACACCCAAGACACCAGCGCTTCGATCACCACCGCTCACCCAAGAGTTCTCCACAGTTACATTTTGCACTGTTCCGCTACTATTCCCGAACAATCCATTATGCGTACTAGTTGTATTGATGAACATTCCACTCACCGAATGTCCGTCGCCATCAAACGTACCAGTGAACGAGACGCTGGAATTTCCGATGGGAGTCCACTTGTGGAGTTTTGCGGAATCCGCAACCAAGCCACCCTTGTCGTCAATTATTTTACCCTTGTTGAGCACAATATCCGCACCCAACTTGTAGTATTTGCCTTGATACGCTTTGTCGTTTGCTCCAATGACAAAAGACAACTTTGCCAACTGCTCTGCCGTCAGAATCACATACGGGCTGAGCTTGGTTCCTGCACCACACGCAAAATTTTTTGCGGTCGTACCGTCCCATACCGTACCCGGTTCACCGACGCAATCCTCATCAGGTTCTTCCGTTGCACTACTCGTTGCTTTGCCGCCTTTGCTGCTAGAACTAGCTCCTTTTTTAGCGGAACTGCTTATTTCGAGAGAATCCTCATCGTCAAACGAATCAACAGTCTGCGAGCATGCACCAAGCATGGCAGATAACCCTAATAAAAAAATCCACTTGTAACACATACCGTTCTCCGTAAACTTTTCTTTATAAAGATATATTCGGCTGATGTTCTATGCAAGTTTTTTCAAGGGGGAAAATCCCTTTTTAGTCCGTTTTAGGCATTATTTGTGCATAAAAAGATGATCCCATGACGGTGCACGGGATGACAAGGTAAGGAAAAATGCTCAGGGACCTTCCCCTATCATGCTTTGCATTCCAGGGTCAGGAAGATGGGTGCGAGGTCGGGAGGACGTCGCTATTCCATTTCGATTAGTTCGCGGGATTCTTCTGCGGAGGGGCGGTCATCCTCATAGTCCTTGAGGGTCTTTTCGCCGGGGACGATGACGAGGCCAAGTGTTACGGGTTCGCCCTTCAAGTTGATGTAGGCTTCCAGATAAAGTGTCGTGGAGAGGCGGATAAGACGGAGGTCCATCATGGTGCCGCCCTTGTGGATGCTCATCGGGTTGCGGTTGAAGAAGAGGAACTTCTTGTTGATGTATTCAAAGCGGTCGTCTTTGTAGTTGATGGACCATTCGGTGTCGCCGTCGTTTTCCTGGCGGTAGGTGCAGCGATCGTTGTCGATGTCGCATTCGAAGCTGGCGCTTTCCTGATAGCGTTTGTTCCATTCGCGGCTGAAGGCGCAAGACTGCACGCGGGAACCGCCATTGCGTTTCTTGTTCAGCTGGTCGTTAATGACAACGTAATCCATCTTCATGTTCTTGACCTGATTATAGACGTTCATGAGGATGATGTAGGCTTCGATATCCTTGGGGCATTTACCAGTGAGGTTCACGTCTTCGTGGGCTTTCAAGAGAGTTTGTTGTAAATCAATGTCGATGGCATCGGGGATTTCGCTTTTCTTGATTTTGTCAAGAGTTTCTTTAGGCGGCACATAGACGACCTTGTCGCCTTTCTTGACTGCGTAACCGAGCTGGTCGCGGACGTAATCTAGGCATTGTTGCACGTGGACGTGAACTGTATTCGAGCCGCCCGAAACAAAGTCGGCACCGATGCGCACGTTCCATTCGTCCGCCGTATTCTTGGCTTTCTTGTCAAGTTCGCAGAACTGGTCTTCACGCGTACCGTCAACGAAGACCATATTCACATGGAGTTTCGTCACCAAGGATTCCTCTTTATTGATGGCACTCCCCATACTCCAGAAATTGGGGTTCAGGCGCAGCACTTCGGCAAAGGCCTTGTCACCATCGAACGCGGGCAAGAGCGAGTCGTTACGGGCATTCTTTTCTTGCAAGAGTTCGGAATAAGACGTTTTAACGTCCATGTTGTTGAATGCATTTCGAGCGACAGCCGAAAAAGCGGACGCAGCAAACATCGAACATGCCAAAATCACAGATAAACGCAACATAGAAAACATTTTCCCTCTCCTATTTTTTTACAATCTTTTTCACTAAAAAGTTTAGCAAATACAAAACGACTCCGCCAGCAATAATCGTGGGGCCTACGACAAAATTCAGCTGGCACGCGACCAAAAGTCCAAGCACAACGAGAACGAGTGAAACGCCAACCGAAATCAGCATCATTTGCGACAGGTTCTTGGCGTAGCATTCCGCGATGTACGCCGGAATCGTCAAAAGCGCGATAACCAAAATCATGCCCACCGCCTGCACGGCAATCACGACCGTGAGGGCAATGAGCGCAATCAAGAGCATATAATAATTCAACACGGGAATGCCGCGGACACGGGCAAACTCGGGGTCGTACGAAATCGAAAGGAAATTGCGGTAGCAAATGGATACCGAAGCCAAGATGAACACGAGCAACGCACCCATCCACCAGAGAAGTTCCGTCGGGACGGTCAGAAGGCTACCGAACAAGAAACTCATCATCTCGCCACTGTAACCCGGCGTCAGGTCCGTGAGAATCACGCCCAGCGCCATGCCCGCCGCCCAGATAATCCCGATGAACGTGTCGGAGTGTTTGCGGTCACGCCACGTGAGAGCGCCCATAAGCATCGCGCAGGCAAGCGCAAAGCCAAGCGAGCCTAGCATCGGCGAAAAACCGATAAAGCATGCCAGCCCGACTCCGCCAAAAGAAGCGTGCGCCACGCCGCCCGAAAGCGAAACGAGGCGATTCACGACAACATACGTTCCCATGACGCCACAGGCAAAGGCGACAAGCACCGCTGCGATCAGCGCATTCTGCATAAAATCCATGGAAAGTAAGTCGAGCATGATTAAGTTTTAGGGGTTAGGGATAAGTTTCTCCCGTAAATTTAGCAAATGCGGGATGTGAAAATCCACCCAGCCGGGCGCTTGGATGTTCGGATTCACGAGAACGGTCGTCCAGCCGCGTTCATGGGCGGGTTCAAGGTTGCGAAGTGAATCTTCGAGTAGCACAATTTGCGTTTTATCAGGGCATTTTTTGTCGAGGACATCACGCGACTCCAGCCACTTTTCCATTTTTTCGTAGGCGCTCGCATGCGGTTTGCCTTCCCAATCCATCATCCTGAGGTCAAAAACATCCTCGATAGCGGAATCAATCTGCATGTGCGCCATGCCGGCACGGCTCCAGTCCCCTCGCCCGTTCGTAAACACGTAGCGGTGGCCATTGAGACTTTGCAAAAACGACAACTTTTCGGGCGCCACCTTCGGATAAATCAAGTATTCCGGCTCATGGATAAAGTCGAAAAAATCGTCGGGCAGTGTGCCGTTCATCGCCATGAGCCCCGCAAGCGTCGTACCGAAACGGACTAGATAATCCTTGCGGATTTCTGTTGCGCCTTCAAAAGATCCGCCGACTGTTTTCTGGACAAATTCAGCAATGCGGTGATCGAGAGAATTGAGGACAAAACGTTCCTCTTCGCCGTAAAGCGTCAAGTCGTAATCGAACAACCAAATTTTCGAAGAGTCGTTTCTAATGCCGATATCCAGCGCGCTCACGAAACAAACCTCTTAATATCCCATCGCGAGCCCGCCAATTTGACGAGCGAGATATGTGGCGTAATTGTCCGTCATGCCGCTTACGAAGTCGAGCACCTGATGGTAAGCTTCCGCGGTCGTTACGCTCTGGCCGATTTTCGCCTGACCGATAAGGCGCACGATGCGGCTTGCACGGTACGAATTACGCCCGTTCTGGCGATAGTCATAGACGCCATTGATAAACGCGTCGAGCACGGTGCTGAGCGTCGTGTAGCTACCGACTTCGAGTTCCGTCTTGCGGCGGTCCGGGTAAATACGTTCAACTCCAAGGCGCTTTGCGATGCGGATGCCTTCCATCGTATCCGAACGGGAAAGGTCTATCAAGTGTTTATCGAGAGTCCCTTCCATGATGCGGTCGTAATTTTTGACGAAAAGAACGGCCACGTCGTCAATCAGGTTCTGGATAGCGTGTCCACGGATACTGCTGAGAAAATCCCTAAAGTTTTGGCCGTTTTCTTCGAATTCGCGATCGATATCAACGTCAGGGCCACATAGATAAATAAACATGTCGCGCACATCACCGAACGTGAGAATCCCAAGTTCAATAGCGTCTTCGACATCGAGGATGGAATAGCAAATGTCGTCCGCCGCTTCCATCAGATAAACCAACGGATGGCGAGCCCACACGCCGTTCTTGATTTCCGGAATGCCAAGGACCTCGGCTGTTTCACGATAAAGTTCCGCCTCTGTTTGGAATAAACTCGTTGGGCAGCCGTAATGAGCAAGACGCGGATACTTGATCATGGAACCAATCGTCGCATACGTAAGGCGCATGCCGCCATCGAGGAAATGGTATTCCAACTTGCTCAAGATGCGATGGCCTTGCGCGTTGCCGTCAAAATTTTCGAAGTCCGCAATTTCCTTTTCGCGAAGTTCAGCCATCGGTGCGGAATTGCGATTTTTGCGGAACCATTCACGAATAGCGGCTTCACCTGCGTGACCGAACGGCGGATTGCCAATGTCATGAGCGAGGCATGCCGATTGCACAATCGTCCCGAACTGATATTCGTTCACATACTTCGGCAAATACTTTTTAATCAAGTGATACACAGTAATCGCAAGGCTACGGCCCACGCTTGAAACTTCCAAGCTGTGCGTAAGGCGGCTATGCACATGGTCGTTCACTGAGAACGGATGAACCTGAGTCTTGCGGCCTAAGCGACGGAATGCAGTAGAAAAAACGATGCGGTCGTAATCGCGATGAAAGTCGGAACGGTTCGGGTCCGGATCAGCCGGGTGCCCATAACGCGTTGCAGAAAGAAGCGTATCCCATTGAAGCATGCTATAAATATAGAAAGGTTATAGGCTTTAGGTATTAGGCGTTAGGTAAAGAATCGCGGCTTCGCCGCCCTATACAGATGCATAAAATGCATGGCTATTTCCTATTACCTATGACATACAACCTAACTCCTACATTGCGTCAACCCAGACGAATTTGGAAGCATCGAGTTTTTGTTCGCCATCGAAACGATAAGCGGCAAGACGACCGTCACCGCGATAGCCCGCGACGCTGTAATCCAAGCAGCAAACGTTATTTCGAATAAGTTCAGGAAGTCCCAACAGCCAATAATGTCCAAAGAAAACAGGGCGTTCGTTTTCGCCATAAAAATCGCGTTCCTGGACTTCGCTCGAAACCTCGCAAGGAGGCAACTCTACACCCGGTTGGAAACTCAGTTGCTGCAAGTTCGCATTTTTCGGGTCCATCCACCAACGGATTCGCGTGCGTTTGCGAAGCACTCCTTCCCCATCACGGAACGTCAAACCTTCCGGCAAACTCATTTCTGGGCCTTTCAAGAACAAATTTATCGGATCAAAAATAGAATCTGCGTATTCGTGATATTGGTCGTTCGCACGCGCAATCAGTTCATCAAAATTTCCATCTGCAAAAGAACGGATGCCCGCCGCCTTTAGTGCTTCGGCACTTTTCAAGTCAAAGCACGCATGCTGCGCCCGGAACGTTTCTGTTTCCAGATAAAACGGGAGCGTCTTTAGGAAATCCAGCATTTCCAAGAACTCTGCCTTACGCCCACGATAACTTTCGACGGTTTTGACGTGAATCGCTACTTTGTTAAAAGCGTGTTCGCGCAGATAGCCTCCGCGAATTGCATGAATGTAATGCCCCCCGACGCCATTTTCGTGCCAAAAGCTGAGCGCATTAAACTCATGATTGCCCATCAACGCCACGGCAGAACCCGCATCGCGCATGGCACGCACGAGATTCACCGTCTCACGCACTTGACTGCCACGGTCGATGTAATCGCCCAAGAAGACGACCGTCCGCGCGTCTCCGGGATAGCGATAGGCGCCACCACGTTCTTCGTAGCCCAACTTTTTAAGGAGCACCACGAGTTCATCGTAGTGCCCATGAATATCGCCGATAAAATCAATCGAGGTGTTCATTACACCGCAATCGGAGCCTTGATAGTCGGCCACGGATCGTAATTGACAAGTTCAAAATCTTCGAACTTGAAATCGAACAAATCCTTGACATCGGGATTCATCTTCATTGTCGGGAGGCTGCGCGGCGTACGCGAAAGCTGTTCATGCGCCTGGTCAAAGTGGTTGCTGTACAAATGCAAATCACCAAAAGTATGGACAAATTCACCTGCTTCGTAACCGCAGACCTGAGCAAGCATTATCGTCAACAGCGAATAAGACGCAATGTTGAACGGAACACCGAGGAACATGTCCGCACTGCGCTGATAAAGCTGACAGCTGAGCTTACGCTTGCCGCTAGCACCGACACCGCCCACGTAGAACTGGAACAGGCAATGGCAAGGCGGCAAAGCCATCTTATCGACTTCTGCGACATTCCACGCACAAACGAGATGCCTACGCGAGTCGGGGTTGTTCTTGAGACTGTTGATGAGGTTCGCTATCTGATCGATATGTCCGCCATCGGGAGTCGGCCAGCTGCGCCACTGGTGCCCATAGACCGGGCCCAAGTCGCCGTTTTCGTCAGCCCATTCGTCCCAAATCGTGACCTTGTTGTCGTGCAGATACTTGATATTCGTATCGCCTTTCAAGAACCACAGCAACTCATGAATAATGCTGCGCAGGTGGAGTTTCTTTGTCGTAAGGCACGGGAAACCTTTGGAAAGGTCAAAGCGAGTCTGGCGGCCAAATACGGAACGAGTACCTGTGCCAGTGCGGTCCGAACGGTCAACACCGTTGTCGATAATATCTTGGAGTAAGTCTAAGTATTGCTGCATATTGTTAATGTAATAAAAAGGCGATCCCGGCACGGAGGCCGGGATGACAAAGCAAAGGGTAACATAGTCCTGAACGACTCATCGCAAACAGTGCATCATTCAAAACTCACCGCTCACGGCTCATAACTCACCGCTCTCAAAAAGATCCACGCGCTTGTACTGTTTCGCGACCTTGCCTTCGACTTCGGCAGAGGTCTGCAAAAGCCGTTTGTTCAAAGCCTGCAAAATCAGGTCCTGCGTGTGCTTGGGCACAGGCTTCTTGCCAAGGCGGGCCTTCTGCACCATCTTGTGGTTCAAGTTCACAGGCATCATTTCCACGAGGTCGTGGTTGCTAAAGTTGTTTGCAGTCAGTATTTCGTCAAGTTTTGTCATATCGTAAATGTAGAAAAACAAGAAGGAGATCCCTGCTCAAGGCAGGGATGACAAACAAAGGCTAGCCACAAATCTTCAATAATCGTAACGACAAGGTATGCGCATTTTCGAGACCGTTATACAAGAAAAGCCCCAGGCTTAACGCCCGGGGCTTTCGATTAAGATTTTTTAATCACGACTTATTCGACGTAGTTGCTTTCGCACTTCGTACCGTCATTTTCCGGTGTGACAAAGTGCATTTCAATACGACGGTTCATTTCGCGACCATCTGCCGTGGAGTTATCGTCAACCGGGCAGGTAGAGCCGAGACCAACAGCCTTGATACGGTTCTTGGCAACACCGAACTTCGTGAGCTGCTTCATAACGGCCTTAGCACGGCGGTCAGAGAGCTTGAGGTTCTTCTTAGCCTTACCGCGGTTGTCGGTATGACCCTGGATCACAATCTTGAGATCCTTGTACGCTTCGTCTTCCTTGAGCTTCTGAGCGACGCCCTTAAGGATTCTCTTAGCATTAGCGTTGATGGTAGCAGAACCGCTCTTGAAGGAGATACCTTCGAGCTTTTCGACCTTCTTCTTCGGGCAGCCGAAGCCATCGTCACCAGCTTCAGCCGGGCAACGGTCCATACCGGAGCAGACACCTTCGAAGAGGTTGAACATGTTCTTTTCAGTTACCCAAGCATCGCAGACGCCGTCCTTATCAAGGTCCGGATCCGGGAGCGGGCAACCGTCGTTAGCAGCGGCACCGTGTTCGAGCGGGCACTTGTCGAGACCCTTACAGGTCTTGGAGATGAACCATTCCTTAGCAACAGATTCGTCTTC
>JAFWRL010000164.1 GCA_017520105.1 Fibrobacter sp. | reverse complement strand
GCATTCAACAAGTACATCCACGATCCAGAATTTTTGGAAGAATTGCGCATCATCCAGCGCGATTACATCGGTCGTGAAACGCCGCTTTACTACGCTCCGACGGCGACCAAGCTTTTGGGCGGTGCGCAGATTTACATCAAGCTCGAAGGCCTTGCCAACACGGGTGCCCACAAGATCAACAACGCTATCGGTCAGTGCCTCCTCGCAAAGAAGATGGGAAAGACCCGCATCATCGCCGAAACAGGTGCCGGTCAGCACGGCCTTGCCACGGCAGCCGCCTGCGCCAAACTCGGCCTCGAATGCGTTGTCTATATGGGTGAAGTAGACGTCCGTCGTCAGCAGCCGAACGTTGCCACGATGGAAATGTACGGTGCAAAGGTTGTGCCGGTCACCAGCGGTAGCCGCACCCTCAAGGACGCCGTGAACGAAGCCATGCGCGACTGGGCCACGAACTTCCAGAACACGCACTATGTGCTCGGCTCTGCTCTCGGCCCTGCCCCGTTCCCGGATATCGTCCGTACGTTCCAGTCCATCATCGGTGAAGAAGTCAAGCGCCAGGCAGCCGAACGCAACATCGACATTGCCGCAGTTGTCGCTTGCGTCGGTGGCGGAAGCAACTCCATCGGCGTGTTCACGCCGTTCATCGAAGACAAGAACATTCGCCTCGTCGGTGCAGAAGCCGGTGGCATCGGCCCGAACGTTGGTGAAAACGCAGCCCGCATGACGGGTAACGCCAGCCGCGAAGGCATCGTGCAGGGTTACAAGAGCCGCTTCCTCATTGACGAAGACGGTCAATCCATGCCGACGCGCTCCATTTCGGCAGGCCTTGACTATATGGGAATCGGCCCGCAACTCGCCGCCCTCGGAGAATCGGGCCGCGTGGAATTCACGGCAATTCTCGACAAGGAAGCTCTCGAAGCCGTCAAGTTCTTCGCCCGTAACGAAGGCATTCTGTTCGCACTCGAAAGCGCTCACGCAGGTGCAGCAGCCATGAAGATTGCGAAGGAACTTCCGAAGGACAAAGCGCTCGTCATCAACATGAGTGGCCGCGGCGACAAGGACATCTTTATCACAAGCCCTGTGTTCCGCCCCGAAAAGTGGAAGGAATTCCTGAAGGCCGAACTCAAGCGCCTTGAAAACAACGAAGACATCCACGACGCGGAGACGATGCAATGTGCAATGTGAAATGTGGAATGAGTAATTTCACATCACACATTCCACACTTCACATTCTACACCTCAAAGGCGCAAAGCGCCGACCTAGAAATTATGATCAACCTAATGTCCCATTTAATCGCGGGTTTCCCTGATGCGGAAACGTCCGTCGCCATCGCAGACGCTCTTGTGAAGGGCGGTGCATCCATTCTTGAAATCCAGCTGGCCTTCAGCGACCCGAGCGCAGACGGTCCGGCCATCCAGACGGCCTCCACCATCGCTCTCGAAAAGGGCTTTTCCACCAAGCAGGGTCTCGAAATTGTGAAGAAGATTCACGAACGCCACCCTGAAACGCCGATCTACATCATGACCTACGGCTCCCTCGCCTTTACGCCGGGCGTCGAAAACTTCGTCAAGATGTGCAAGGACGCAGGCGTTTCTGCTTGCATCATTCCGGACCTTCCGTTCGACCACGACGAAGGCCTCACCGAAGCTTGCAAGAAGCACGGCCTCGAAAACATTCCAGTTGCTGCTCCGTCCATGACAAAGGAACGCCTCGAAACGATGGCATCCGCCGGATTCAAGTACATCTATGCCGCACTCCGCGCAGGTACTACCGGAAGCCAGACGGTCATTGATCAGGCAACGCTTGACTTCCTCGATACAGTCGGAAAGCACGGCACCAAGGTACTCGGCGGTTTCGGTATCCGTAACGGCGAACAGTCCAAGGTGCTCTGCAAGCATGTCCACGCCGTTGTCGCGGGTTCCGTATTCGTGAACATCGTCCTCGCCAACGAAGATACCGCCGAAGGCCGCGCAAAGGCCATCGCCGAAATCGAAGCAAAAGCTAGGGAACTCACCGGCGTGTAATATGAAAAAATACGCAGAAAGGCTCCATTTTTAATGGGTTCCTTATCGTCCTAAATAAATTAAAACACGGCAATCTAGATAATGATTGCCGTGCTTTTTTTTAGAAAACAATACGCTTTTTAATTGATCGCTATTCTTTGTACTGAATTTGAAATTCCGCATTTGATGCGAATGACGTAAAGCCCTCCGGCTATGTTTTTCAGTTCAACAGTTCCGTTTTTGGATGTTCCGCTGAATACTGGGCGGCCTTGCATATCGAATATATCAACGTTGGCTTCTTTCGCTGTGGTTCCTGTAATGAACAACGTGCGGCCTGCAACATGCATGGAAATGTTGTTCGGCTTTGCAAACATCTTGATAGCTTCGCTCGTATCCTTGACGGTTGTATCGCGAACAGTCGTATCTTTAGCCGTGGTGTCCTTTACGGAGGTATCCTTTGCTGTCGTGTCGGGCGGATTGAGGACTGATTCCGGATACGGCGATTTGACTTCGGAAGCGGGGTGAGCCTTGAGGCTTGCCATGACGCTGTCGTATGCGGGCTTCGGCTTGTATTGCTTGTCAAAGAGCAACCCTTCGGTCTTGCCTTGCTGTTCGTCGAGCCAGCTGTGTGCATCAGTCAATCCCCAGATGACAAATTCGCCCATGTTCGGTTCTTCGAGGAACACGTCCATGAATTGGCGGTAAAGGTGCCCTTGCTTGGCGTAGTCTGCGGCAGTGAGCTTGCCTGCGGAACCTTTCGGGAATCCGATGTCGAGTTCAGTGATGTTCAACGTGACGCCGAGTTCAGCGAGTGCCTTGGCGAGAGCACGTACGTTTTGCGGAGTCGTTTCGTGCGCAATTTCGATGTGCGTTTGCGTCCCCACGCAAGTGATTGGAATGTTGTTCTTTTTCCAGCGCTTAACTTGTTCAACGACAAAGCTAGCCTTGGAACCTTCGTGAAGGCCCCATTCGATGGAGTAATCGTTGTAGCAAAGTTCTGCATCCGGGTCGGCTTCGTGCGCCCAAACAAATGCGGAGTCGAGGAATTCTGCGCCGATGCCTTCGTACCAAACGGAATTCGTAGAACGCCAGTCGGCATTGTAATCGTCATTGACGGCTTCGTTCACCACGTCCCATTCGGCGATTTTGCCTTTCCAGTGCCCGACGACTTTGGTGATGTGGTTCTTAAGGACGGCGAGCAGTTTTTCTTTTTGCCCGCTGTAGTTGTTCACCCAGTTTGCGACTTGGCTGTGCCAGGCGAGAGCGTGTCCGCGAACGCGGAGTCCGTTTGCCTGTGCGTATTTGACCATCTTGTCGCCCTTTTCGAAGTTGAACTCGTCTTCTTTAGGCTCGGTGGCGTCGAACTTCATTTCGTTTTCGGCAACGACGACGTTGAATTGAGTCTTGTGAATTTCTTCGAATTCCGGTTCAATTGCATCGTTGAACCATTCGCTGTTCAAGATAGTGCCGATAAAGCGACCACGTTCCTTGGCGAGCTGTCGGATGGTTTCGTCTGCGGCGCTGGCATTCATAAAACCAGCACCTATAATTGCGGCACCTAATGCAAAATGCGAAAAAGAATGAATCTTGTTCATCTCGTATTCCTTTATCAACCCATTTGCACCAGAGGGAAAGATAAATAAAACCGCTCTAAAAGTCAAATACGGAAAAGCCCCAGTAGTGAACTGGGACTTTTTCTTTTTTTGCCAATGCAAGCTCTTGACAAGCATGACATGCTAAGCAAATAGCTCAAGACGACAAGGCTAGAGTTAAGCGATTAACCTAACCACTAACTACGAACGCTTATAGTCGTCCTGCATACGGATGATGTCGTCTTCGCCGGTGTATTCGCCGACTTGAACTTCAACGATAACAAGCGGAAGCTTGCCTTCGTTCTGTAAGCGATGTGGAGTTCCCGACGGAATGTAAGTGGATTCATTCGGACGCACGTAGAACACCTTGTCACCAACCGTCACTGTAGCAGTGCCGCTCACAACGACCCAATGTTCCGAACGGTGCAAATGCTTCTGCAACGAGAGGCGTTCGCCCGGACGAACGACAATGCGCTTCATCTTGTAGCGGTCGGTCGATTCGAGCACGGAGTACGTACCCCACGGGCGGTTGACCGTCTGCGGAACCGTCGGCAAGTCAGAGCCACGAGCTTTAAGCTCATCGACGACCTTCTTGACCTTCTGGCTGCTTGCAAGCGGAGCGACCAACAAAGCATCCGGCGTATCCACGATCAACATGTTGTCCAAATCAATCGTGCAAATCTGACGTTGACCACCGAGTACAAGCGAGTTCTTGGAACCGATGCCCAAGTGCTTCGCGTTGACATTGTTGCCATTTTCGTCGTGGTCGAATTCGCCGTAAAGGGAATCGAACGCACCGAGATCGGACCAGCCAATATCG
>JAFWRL010000163.1 GCA_017520105.1 Fibrobacter sp. | reverse complement strand
CAGGTTTATGGGCGTTTTTCCGATGGCCTGCGTCGCATCCACGTGAAGGCTGCAGTTCGGGAATTCGCGGACAATATTATTGATGGATTCCAGCGGCTGCACGGTTCCGAGTTCGCTATCCACCGCGTTCACCGTCACGAGCACCGTGTCTTTGCGGAGCAGGCTTCGCAAGTCTTCCAGGTCGATTTTTCCATCGGTGCCGATTTTTACCATCTCTATTTCGTAGCCCGCTTCTTGCAATGCCGTGAGCGTGGCGCTTACCGAAGAATGCTCCAGCGGGTTCGTGACGATGTGCTTGCCCACATGGCGCTTGGCCTGGACGATGCCGCGGATGGCGGCGTTGTTGCTTTCGCTTGCGCCCGAGGTGTAAATGATTTCGTCGGGGTTTACGCCCAAAAGTTTCGCGACGGAAGCTGTCACTTGGGCGAGGAAAGATTTTGCCGCAAGCCCTGCTTCGTGATTCGAATTGGCGTTGCCGATAAACCTGCGTTCAACTTCGCAGAATCGTTGCAAAGCTTCTTCGCATGCCGGGGTGTTTGCCGTGTAGTCGAAGTAGGACATAACTACCAAAAAGATAGAAAAATGGGAGGGACCTTCTGCGGTTAAATGAACTCGGCAAAGTCCTTGATGTGGCCGGCAGTGTAACGCGGCTCTAGTGGGAGCAAGTTTTCCGCTTTGCCGAAGCCTTCGAATAGCGTGATGCAGTCGATGCCTGCGTTCTTTGCGGCTAGAATATCGGGCGTGTCGTCGCCAATCATAATTGCTTTTTCGGGGGCGATTCCCGTTTGGCGGAGAATCTCGAAAATCCCGGCGGGGCTGGGCTTGTGTTCGGGCGTGGTGTCGCCGCAGAGGTATGTTGCGAATGAATTTTCGAGTCCGAATTTTTTGAGAATTTTTTGTGCGGGGGCGATTGGCTTGTTCGTGAGCATGGCTGCGCATCTCACTTTGGCGCTTTTTGTCGCGACGCAGTTTACGGGCTGCGCACCATTCTTGTCACATTCCGCGTAGTCCTCATTACGATTGAAATTTTCCGCGCGGTTTGAAATTCGTTGCAGCAGTTCCACGATGCCTTCGTACGGTTCCGTGTTTTCGGTGCAATGCTCCCAGTAGAATTCTGAATAAACTTTGTGAATCTCTTTGATGCTCTCTTCGCTGTAGCCTTCGCGTTCTAGTTCGGCGGCGACTTTGTCAAAGTTGCGGATGTTTTCCATACCGGTATAATTTGCAGCGACTGCCCTGCGGATCAAGTTCATCGAACCGTTCCCGATGAATGTCCGCACGTCATCGTTCGAATGTGTGTGCAGACCAAATTGCTTCATTGCGTAGTTTACGGCGGGGGCCAAATCGCCAAGCGTATTGAATAGCGTTCCATCCAAATCAAAAATGAACAGTTCTTTTTGTGCAAGCAATGCTTTGAGTTCGTCGCGTGGAGTCATGGCGCCAAATGTAAAAATTGCTTGCCGTTATTTTTTTTTGTAGATTCCATAAAGTAAGGGGATTCCCCATCAAGTGGGGAATGACAGTGCGAGGTGAGGATGACGGCGAAGCGTTAACAAACATGCAATGACCAATAACTAGTAACTAGTAACTGATAACTGATAACTGATATCTGATATCTGATATCAAAAAAAACATATTTACTATATTCATACTATGATGTCTAAAATTTTCAAATCTCTTTTTGTGGCGGCTCTCGCATTTTCAGCGACAGCCATGGCCGATGATGTTATCCGTTTCGTTCCGGATCCGTATCCGATTGGCTATGCGGACCAGGGGGATGTCAAGCATATTGTCATCAAGGGCGCCAATGTTACGAATAAAGAAATTACGGTTGAAAACGTGATTGGCCAGGGCGTTGGCATGTCGAACTTCAAGTTTCCGGCGAAGATCGCTCCGAACGCTCCGGTGACGATTGAATTTGACATGGATTTTGCGGGCATGGACGGTCAAATCAATCCAGTCGTGGTGATAATCGACAATCAGGGGAATCCGTATCCGGCGCAGCTCGATGGCTATGTGAAGAATCCGATTTTCTTTGGCGAAAAGATGTTCGATGCCGGCTATTATACGCCGAACGAGAAACGAGAATGGACGTTCTACGTGTGGGGAACCGACAAGAAGGAACGCCCGGATTTGGCTCTTGACGAAGAAGCTCAAAAGGAGTTTTCCATCAAGACGAAAAACGTGATGCTCAATGTCGATAAAATGGACCAGATTAAGGAAGGCGGCAAGGTTCCTGGCCTCAAGGTGACGCTTTCGACGAAGGGGCTTTCTCGCACGGGTTGGGAACTCAAGCAGAAGAGCCTTCGCAAGATTGTTGGCTTCAAGAGCAAGAAGTTCCCGAAGGCGACTCCCGAAGTGCTGATTGTCGGTTACTGGAAGGACTAGTGCTGCCGGAGTGGGTTAAATTTCGTTTTTTTCGTGCTCTTGCCTTGAAAAAACACTGTGGTTTAACTAACTTTGGCATACTCTTGTAAGAGACCTCGGGATGTAGCTCAGCCTGGTAGAGCGCTTGAATGGGGTTCAAGAGGTCGCTGATTCGAATTCAGTCATCCCGACTAAAAAGACTCGTCATTGACGAGTCT
>JAFWRL010000162.1 GCA_017520105.1 Fibrobacter sp. | reverse complement strand
TTGTTGGGAATCTTTTATTGCCAACTGTTGATGACTTCGCCCTAAGGCGAGAGTCGCGATCATGCTTGCATGATCATGACCGAGCCGCCGGCGAAGCGGTTAATTCCTGGCTACTGCCAGGAATTAACAAACCCCATCCCGATGGAGAACTTGATTCTCGTCGGGCGTAGGCTCTTGGGCAAAAACGATAGACCAATCGGATTCAGTTTGTAGCCTCCGCGTAAATCTTCGTCTTCGTCAATGCGGCTGAGTGCGCGGGCGAATGTAAGCGAAATATCGAATGGGATGTTTCCCCAAATCTTGTTGCTCATGCGGAAACTCAAACCCACAGAACGGTCCCAAAATTCATGCTTTGTAAGTTTGTTGGTAAAGAATTTGCCATTCCAGGCTGCTCCCATCTGCGCAAATAAATCTACGTACAAACTACGAGTTGATAAAATCCAAAGATCATGTCTCCAATCGTCGTAAATGGGGTAGAGGTAATGGAGCTCTGCCATGGCTGTTTTTGTGCCTGCACGGGTGTAGTCTTCGGAGCTGCGCAAGTAAGGGTAACCGTCGAGGAATATCGGCGTGTAGTAGTAGGAGTCCAACGTGTCTTCGGGGGCGTCCGTGTTCCAGTTGAAAATGTTGGTAATCTTTCCGCCTGCGGCCAGCCTTGCTCCGAGAAGAGGTGTTTGCACGCTTCCGTAAAGGTTCAGGCCGAATTCGTGCAGCGTAAAGTTGCGGTATTTGGGCTTGATGGAACCGCTTTCGGTGACGTAGAAACTTTCGGCGAATGTGCCTGGACGGTAGAGGTCACTATTGGCGTATTGGTAATAAAGGAACATCCCGTTCCCTTGCCCGGAGATTCCTGAACCGCCTTCGCCTTCGTTGTCGCCGTAAAGTCCGAATGCAGCCGTTGCGCTAAACTTCTTTTGGTAAGTCCATGAGAATTTGTCTTCATAGAGGTTGAAATCGGCCCAGTCATAACTGATGGCTGCCTGCAAAGTGTCAATCGTTTTGAAAATGCTGTAGCCTGCGGTTCCTGTGATAGCCTGCATTGAAATGGCATAATGATTCATACCAAGACTGTCGCCGCCGTGGGCATTGACATCCTCGTAGCGGACGGTATTCTTGCTGGTGTAATTCGCGTAGCTGTATGAAAGTCCAAGGTCAAGAGGTGTGCTGTGGTTATCCCATGCGATAAAGAATTCTTTTTCTTGTTCGGGGTTAAGACCGTCGCTATTGATGTAATCGATTCCTTTGCCGAGTTCAAGTAGAAGCCCGATTTGAACGTTGTTCTTCTTGAGCGCGTCGCTGATAACGACTGCGAGGCCGAGTTTCGCCTTGACTTCGCCTTCGCCAAAGACGGTCAAGTTCGGGGCGTTTTCGGTAAAACTTAAAATCGGGACGAACAGGGGTACGTTCGGTATAGGTTTGTAGTTGCGTTCTGCGCCTGCAAATTCACGATCGACGAGCTCGATTTCCTTATGTACTTTAGGCGGAATCGTTCCGTAGAGTTTGATTTCGCGTTGCGTCGAGTCGGTAACGGCGACTTTGATGGTGTCGCGTACTTCGACTTTGATAACGTCCTTGCGTAAGATGACTTGTGGAACCGTGCAATTGGCGGAATCTGTAGTGCTTGTTGTGGCCGAGGCGTCTCCCGTTTTGACATTCGTCGTGTCATCTGCAGCCTTTGCGGTATCTGCACAGGCAACTTGAATCGTGTCGGCGATTTGCAAAACGCTGTCGCGAGTTGAAACGACAATGCTGTCGCGGAATACAGGCTCGGCTTCTTTCTTGTACGGAAGTTTGTAGAGCGAGAACCCGTCCTTGTCGTATTGCGTAAAGTACAGCGTGTCGCCCGCGAGAACTGGAGTGAACGCACCGCCGACAACGTTTGTGAGTACTCGTTCTTTACCTGTATTCAAGTCCTTTTCGATAAGGTTGAAAATATTGTTCCTGTTGCTGGCGAAAATAATTTTGTCGTTGTCAATCCATTCGACATCGCGTTCGTCATAACCTGCAGTGCTGACGACCTTGAAGTTGTTGCCGTCCGAGTCGATGATGGCTATGCCGCGTTGGACATCGTCAAAGAAACTGAACGCGATACGCTTGCCGTCCGGGCTGAACTTGGGAGCATAAATGTTGTAGTAGAGGAGCGAAGAATCGGGCTTGTATATATCGATTGGCTCTTCGGCGGTAACGTTTTTCAAGTCGCTATTGAATGGAACTTTGCTCAACACGAAACGAGTGCTGAACGGTTCTCGTCTTGCAAAAACGATTTCGGTTCCCTGCTTGTTGAACGACGGATAGACGGCATCAGTGAGGTACGTGATGGCAACTTCGTTCTTGTTCGTATCGCTCAATGCCACGTCAAAGTGGGCGTGCCCGTCCTTGTCGCGATTTTGGTAGCTGATGTAAGCGAGAATAGGGCCGTGCAAACTGTCATCGTAGATGTCGATGCCCTTGTCAAACCATGGCTTTTTCGCCCTGAAACCAGATTTCGCAAATTCCGTGATGTCGAGTAGGCTGTCTGCGGTTTCGTTTTCGATTTCTATATCGCCGATTTCCACTCCGTCGATGATATTGCTGGAATCTGCTTTACTGGAGTCCGTGATTGCCGCTGTACTATCTCTCGTCTGTAAAGTGTCCTTCAGCGGAATCTTGAAAACACTTCCGTCAAACCAGAGCCCGCCAAAGTTTGAAATTCCATAGAGGTGGTTTCCGCTCACGACGGGGAAATCCTGCCAGTATGCGTCCTTGGTCATTTTGATGCCTTCGACCAAAGTGCCGAGAGAATCTTTTTGTGCTTTGTAGTGTTCCGTAATTTCTTTTTTCCATGCATCGTAGAGTTCATCTTCGCTGATGCCTAGGACTTTTTGAATGGCACCGTTGAGTGTGGCTCGGTAGGGGCGTCCGAGTTCCTTCCAAATATTCGGAATCGCTTCGTCACCGTAATGCTTTGCGATGTAAAGCACGAGGGAAAAACCTTGTGTGTAGGGGCCAAGTTCCCCTAACAGCGAATTGTCGGAGAAATCGTGCATGTAGGGGAGAGGCATAAGACTGTCACTGAGCGCCGCCGTGCGGAGAAGCATATCGCGGTGCGAATCCCAGGTGTCAAATCCCATTCGTGCGGATTCGTATTGGGCGGTTCCTTCTGCAAACCAAAGCGGTTGCAGCGTGAACGGAATCATTGTGACAAAGTCTGTTCTCGTGCGTTCGTTGTAGTAATCGGAATAGCTGAACTGAAAACCGTAAAGATTGGGGACAATCTTGGCACCGCTTTCGATGCTCACAAGGTGGCTGAATTCGTGTGTCACGACATCCGATATCCAACCGTGGCTGCTGCGGATTTTGAAATCCCAGTTGGTGAGCCAAAGATTTAGGGCGTTTTCGCTGGGGATGGCGCTTCCGTTACTGTAAAGGGCGTTGTTCAAGACGGCGCTGACGCGACCTGGGAGCGCTTTGTGGTAACGGCTTGTGACAGAATCATAGACTGCTTCTGCGTAGGCGGAAACTTTTGCGGCATGTGTTGAATATTCGGCGGGATAAATGAACTGGAAATGTTCCGTGCCAACGGTTTTCCACTTGATATCGCTTTGGTTTCCGTAAAATCCGGCTGCGTTTGCAGCTCCCGCCCAAAATAAGGCGGAACAGGCTGCAATAATGCTCTTAATCGTTAGTTTCATAATAGTAATTTAGAAATTTGGGAGTACACAGAAAAAGGTGTACATACAGAAAAACCGCACGATTGCTCATGCGGCTATTTGGAGGAGATGAGGAATATAATTCCTGCTTTAAAAAATAAGAAATTGTTTCTTCTAAAAGTAACTTCAAAGAATTGTTTTTTTTCAATCTGTATCGACTGTACCTTTTGCCCAACTAAACAATAAAAAGCCACGCATTTCTGCGTGGCCTTTAGGGGTTTTAAGGTGTGATTTTTACTTGCCGACGCCGAGCGCCTTGTCCAAGCCCTCAATCAGCTTGCCGTCCTCGATGACGGAGAAGTTGCCGGTGTAGCCCCAATGCGTCCACGGAATCTGAAGCGTATCGCATATTTCACGCATGGCAGTCAAGTAGTTGAGGCGGGATTCTGCGGTGGAACGCAGGTTGAGTGCGCCGAACTCGTTGATAATGACTGGAACGTTGTTCGTTGCGGCCCACTTCTTGGCCTTCAACATTTCAACCATGATGGCTTCTTTGTTGCCGGCTTTGTAGTAGTTCTTGATGGCCGTCTTTACATAAGATTTCGTACTGGCGGTCACGCCGAAGTCGCCCGAAACGGTGGACCACTTGGCCGGGTCATAAGGGAACGGAAGTCCCTTGATTGTCGCGTAATCCGTCCAGGAACCGCCTTGATGCGTGAATGCGAACGGTTCGTAAGTGTGGATAACGTAGATGATGTTGTTGTCAGCGAACGGAGTGCGCTTGGCAAGTTCGGTAATGGAGTACCACTTGACATCGCCAAAGAGTAGCGTCTGTTTGGTGTTGACCGAACGGATAGCGTCAATTATAGCCTGTGCGGCGGTTGTCCAAAGGGCTGCCGTGACCTTTCCGTCAGACATGTCGGGTTCGTTCAACAGTTCGAAGAACACGTCTTCGCGAGTGTTTTCGGCATAGTGCGCGGCGACATGCTTCCACACTTCCGCCATCATCTTGACGTAGTTCGAATCCTTTGCGCTTGTCAAGTTGTAGCTGTTGTCATATTCGTGGTAGTCAATGACAAAGGACATGTTGTGCTTGCCGGTCCATTCGACGAAGGAATCGAGAACCATGAACAACGTATCGTCATCGAACTTGAGTTCTGCATCGGTGCCTTTGACAAATGCATCGCGGTTCGTGGCGTACAAATCAAGGTCAATCGGCAAACGGATGCTCTTGAATCCGTTTTCGGCGAGAATCTGGATATCCTTTTCTCCAAATTCGAACTTCTTGAATTTGCCGTTGGCGTCTTCAAGCCAGTTGGTGAAGCTTACGCCCTTGTTCAAGTACTTCATCGCTTTTTCTTGCAGCGGGTTTGTTACTGTAATTTCGGCTTCGGTGAATGCCACTTCCGGAATCACGGGATCCTTGATTTCCATATCGGGTTTGTCTTTTTCGACTTCCGTGGAATCTTGCAGATAAATGTTGTCTATAAAGAGAGAATCGGAGATGACTTTAGTTCTGTTGCCTTTGGCTTGGAAACTGATAGCCATGATGTTCTTGGCTTCGAAGGGAACTTCAACGCCCCAACCGCCTTGGACTAAGTCTTTGAAGCGGACAACAGCCTGCTTCCAAGTGCGGGATGCCGGCATTTTTGCCAGATGAACGTCGTAGTCCAACACGTCGGAAGTTTCGATATGCACTTCGTGCGCACCGCCCTTGTACCAGTAGGTAATGCCGCCAAAACGAGCGTTGGCATCGTTAGGAGCGATTTGCAGGCCCCAGCCCACATACGGGTCATATTCGTATTCGCCCTTGTCAAGCGTGTAGTTCACTTGCAACGCATAATTGGAACCGTTGTTGACGCGTCCTGGAATAATGTTATCTTCGTCGTTTAGCGGAGTCGTGATAACGGAGGCGCCGTTGTTGCCTTTGTCGTCATAGGTGTACCAGTAATCGCCAATTTTGCTTTCGTTGTCGCCATCTTCAAAATCATCGACCAAAACA
>JAFWRL010000018.1 GCA_017520105.1 Fibrobacter sp. | reverse complement strand
TAAAAACTTCGCTGCAGGTGCAGCACTTCTTGATAGCAACTGTGGCAACGGCGCCACAACCGATAATCAATGCTCTTGCCATTTTTTGTTTGTTCCTCATTTGTTGAGAGTTAATCCATCGGGATGGCGATCCCGGTAGAGAATGTTGACGCTATATAATTTAGGAAAATGGGGGCGAGTGTGTGTGAACGAAGGGGAAAAAAGCTCTTTACACGTCATTTCCGCGAAGACAACGTCCTGAGCGAAGTCGAAGAGCGATACCACTGCGCCCAAAGTGCCCGCCAGAAATTCTGTGGGGATAGGATAAAGTAGAGCTTTAGCCCTTCGTTCGCTTTTGTTTAAGCAGACGACAACAAATGCCGCCTGCTAAATTATTCATGCCATAAGATTTTAGACGAGCGATGCCTTGATTGAAAGAACTTCGGACTCGGAGAGTTCTGTAAACTCAATGATTTCTTCAATGGGCTTGTTCTTTTCAAGCATTTTTTTCGCCATTTCACGAGCTTTGGCATTTGCGCCTTCTGTTAGGCCTTCTGCACGTCCTTCTGCACGTCCCTCTGCACGTCCCTCGGCTCGCCCTTCCTCAAGGCCTTCCTTATGGGCGTGTTTCTTTTCTACATACAGTTCATATTGGCGGTCGCTCATAGCCATAGCCTCACTTACCAAAAACTCTTCAGTAAAGATACTCAATTTCGCTTTTTTCTGCAATAGAGCTAGCATAGAATCCTCAGGAACCGCTAATGGCGTCTCGTTGTTAAGTCCGTCAATAACCCTAAGCCACTGAGCCAAAAGACTTTCGTCCGAAGCATAATCACCCTTAAGAAACTTGGGAATTTCAACAAGCGTGACCGTCTGCTTTTTGAAAAATTCCTCGTTTTCCTGATTCTTGAGACGAATGCTGTGACGGTAATTCTTGGAATTCGGGAATGCATTGAACATCTGCAAACTGATGAGGTTCAGATCACGCAACCAGTAGCTATCGCCACGTGGTTTACTCGCAATAGTGTGTTTTGCCGTATAAAATACCAAGCGGTCGCTGTAAGTCTCGTCTTCAAGATGTTGGACCTCCAAAACAATGCGTTCCAAGCGCTGATTCTCAGCAACGACATCCGAAGTAACCGTTTTAACAAAAGCTCCATTCACTGAAGGATTCACAAAAGTGAGATTGTCGATGCAATCACCACCGTCCAATTTGAGAATTGCATTCAAAAAGCTTGCCGTCATCCTCATATTTTCGGGATTTCCGAACAACATTTTGAAAATAGAGTCATTATAGATATAGACGTACTTGTATTTTTCGCGAAACCCCATAATGCACTTGCGGATATCACCTCCTGCCTTGTGAACTTCACTGATTGTGCGGAGCATTTCTGCGTATTGTTCTCGATTCATAAAGTTTCCTTTGCCGAAAATTTCGGCGATTTGCAAAAATCTGTAAAGCACAGATTTCCGAAGTTTGTTGGTAGTTTATGAACGGATGGCTAGAAACAAACGCAAGACACCTATTCATAAACCTGTTGTGACAGATTGATGAGGTCCATGAGCAATGGCTATGGACGGTGCTCTACGTTGATCGTCAGGGGGCCAGTTTCCCCATAGGGTGTACGCTGCCTCGAATTGTGTGCCTGTCAAGCAAACAAAGGGAGGTCGACGTCAAGCAGAGAGTTAAACAGCCCGCCCGGATTGAATACGCAGTCAGCGGGATTAATGCTCTACGAAAATGAATATATAAATAATTTGTGGGGGAGGCAAGAGGCCGTTTTGAACGAGAAAGTATTCGCTCTAATTTTGAACTTTCAATCGGTGTAATTCTTAAAAATTACGGTATTTTTCCAAATATGTGATATCCGCTACGCTCATTCTTAACGGAAAATAGTATTTTGAAAGGACATTACTACAACCTCCAACGATTAAGGAGTTTGACTATGCTTCAGAAATTTTGGAATACATGCAAAAAATGTGGTTGCGATAAAGCTTATGACTCTGAAAAACTTTGCGAATCCTGCAAAGAAAAGCGTCGCGAATTTTGGAGCGATATCAAGAAGATTGTGGGGGTTGGCGGTGCCGCCTTTTTAGTGCTTATCGCTGGCGGCAAATTGACGAAAAAATCCTAATTCGTTTCCCTTGTCAGTACATACCCGCGGATGGATTTTCCGTGCGTTCGTCCAGCAAAACGTTGCTTTAAAATCACGAGTTCTAATCAAAAAGGTCGGAGATGGACTACATTTCCCGATATGTAATGGCGTATTTGTATTGCAATTTGATTTTGTTATCCGGATTGCCTGTATTCTTTGGAATGTAGGAGCTTTTTATAACGTTCCCTTGGGAATCAATCTCGATTTCGACGACTTGTCTAAGCGTTTCTGCATAATCGTAATATTCCTCTCTGACGAATATCCCGTTTTCGTAAATGATATTTCGCGAAACTCCGTTTGCCCAAATGGTTGCTGTTCTTCCGTCTGCAGTGTAAGTGTATTTTCGATGGATTTTTTTTCTTGAAAATTCATCGATGTAGATTTCTTCGACCATTTGATTGTTTGCGTTCATCTTCTTTAATCGGTAACTATATATTTCCCTGTTATAGACTATTTTGTCTTCTTCGTCATTGGTGTAATCAATTTTGTATGCATCACCCCAATTCTTGTCAATGACAAGGGCTATATCTCCATTTTCTTTATACGATATCTCTAATTCATGTGAAAAAGGATAGTTTATTTGTGCCGATACGATTTTTTCATTGTCCGTTAAAAATTGAACTTCAAAATCCTTTTTTGAATCGCTAGTTTGAGTGTATGTTCTCGTTCCATTATTAGATTTCGTCATTTGGAGCGAATGGCTAAGTGGTTCGGATTTGGGCTGTGCCGAATAACGAAAGTTGATGTCCCTACTTAGCAAATAACCATTTTTGGTTTTGCTTTTTAGCTGAAATAAGTTTTCGTGAGAAGAATCTTTCACAATGTAATCAATTAAAATTCCGTATTCGTCCCAGCATTTTTTTGCGCTGCCGTTAAACTTCATTTTGCTATCTGTTGAATCGAAAATGGATATTTCCGCTTCGATGCAGACAACGTCTTCAGGTAAAATTCTTCCTTCAAAATCGGTGCGTTGCGTTGTTTTCCAACGCCCCGACTTGTCCAGATGCGAAAAGAATTCGAGTGCGGTCGCTCCTTGAAAATTTGTGCATCCGCAAAAAAGAAGAGCGATGACGGCAAGTGTAAAAAAACGTGCTAGAAACATTCACTACCAAAGGCCTGGAGTATTAAACGACATGCCGTAATTTATGTATATCCCTGGAATATACTGTATGGGGGATATTTCTAATCCAAATTCGTAACGATACCATTTGCCAATGAAAAAGCCTGTTTTAGATGTAAGGTATTTCATGCTGGCGTTTAACGGAATGTCGATACTTTCGCGGATTCCTTTTGTCGATGGGCCTCCGAAATAGTATTCGCCATAAAGTTTCAGGTTGTCTGTGTGCTTCATTTTGTTCGTCTCCTCGTCGCCGCGCCATGAATTTTCTGAATCTACAACGTCTCCATCGTATGCGTTGTGAGCATATCCCGAGCCGAAACCGAAGCAACTTCCCGATGATGGTGAACAATGTACAATTCCGGCTGAAATGTCAACCGTGAAACCGAGTGTCCCGAATCCACCTACATATTTGGTGGATTCCTCGATCCAGTTGTTGTCTTTGATTATGTCGTTCGTGTAGGCGAACATGTGTACTCCTATGCTTGCCGCCATTTTTACGGACCAGCTATGGTTCTTGTTCCCTTTGGGAATTGGTGCGAATAAGCTCTTTTCGTAATGGAACTGTCCGTTCGTGGCTTCTTCAGGAACATTCGTGACTTCCCAAATTTTGGGATGCGATTTCATGACTCCCCAGATGTTCTTTTCATCTTTTTCCGATGTGTAGGTCTTGAACGGAGATGTGTAACGGAGCGAATCGTTCGATTTGCTGAAACTAAATGCAAAACTGCCTTTGGACCAATAGGCTCCCAAGACATCCTTGTCATCGAATTCTCCCCAAATGAGGTGTTCCCCATTGTAGTCGTATTGGAATGGTGTGGTGTAGGGGGTGATAATTGAAAGTTCGCTCAGATAACCATGATAGAATGTTGCTTTGAGTTTGAATTTGCCGTTTTCAGCATTGGAAGCTCCGCTAGAGCCTTGACTGGAATTTTTTCTCGAAATTTTTTGACTTTTGATTCTATCGGTGACAACTTTGTAGATGGGGGAGGCTTTGAAAAAGCCGGGAGAATATTTGTCCGAAATAAATAGGTCACTACAGTCGTGAATCCATTTTTCAGCAAGCTTTTCTGATTGTGAGACGACTTCTTCGTTGAAACTCAAAAATAAAGAGCCGCTTTTATAGGACTTTTGAATAGCTTTCTTTGGATTATAGTCGGGGTTGGTGAACACCTCCAGATAATCGAGACATTCCTCTACGTGAACTTCCAATTGTTTGTACTCCTCTTCGGATGCGTTGCTCAAGCCAATTCCTAAAATGAGAAGGATGCCCAAGGAGCATTTGGTGATATTTTTCATGTATGTTCCTTTAAAAAGGGGGTGTCTTTAATTTTATATGTAAAAATAACAAATGGGTTGTTTTGGATGGCAAATAAATCCTTAGTTATACGTGATTTTGAAGAAAAACCGGTAAGTGTGATGAATGATACACCGATTTTTTTGAAAAATGGTATTTTTGGAATATGAATTTTAGAATTTCAATCCTGTTTTTTTGCGCTTCTGCCGCTTTTGCTCAAAATGTTTCGGACACGGTCTCGTTTGTCAACTTCGAAAACCGCGAAGTCGGTGTTTACGGCAATGCGGAAGCCAAGGAAGATTTTAAACGCAACGCTACTGATAAAAGCTGGTGGTACGCCATGGACAAGAACGGTGGCCAGAATTCTAAAGTCGTTTATGATGGCGAAGAACACGGCAACGTGCTGCAACTCAAGTATCCCAAGGGGTGCGTCGGCCCGAACGATAACGATACGCCCGCCTGTGCCGCTCAAATTATCCAGCCTCTCGAAAGAACCGCCGATACCATGTGGAGTGCTTATGATATCTTCTTTGAAGACGGATTCGAATTCCAGTTGGGGGGCAAACTTCCTGGACTCTGCGGTGGCAAGTGTTACACCGGAAACGCCATGCCCGAAACCGGTGACGGCTGGAGCGCCCGCATCATGTGGCGCAAGGGTGGCAATGCCGTACAACTGATTTACTTCATGGGGCAACACTCTGAATATGGCGACGATTTTAAATGGGACCTCGGCGGCAAAATAACACAAGCGCAATTTACGACGGGCGTATGGCACCGGATTGTAAACAAAGTCTCGATGAACACGGTGAAAACTCCGGGCAAAGGCGAAAAGGACGGTCGCGTGCAGGCATGGCTTGACGGCGAACTGGTTCTGGATGTCGATACGCTCCGGCTTCGCGATTACGACACTCTGCATGTCGATAAATTTTATCTCTCGACGTTCCATGGTGGCAGCAGTGCCGAATGGGCGCCGACGCATGACTGCTTTATCCGCTACGACAATTTTACCGTATCGACCGATTCCATCGCTGTTCAGGCAAACGCGCCCGACAGTAGCGGGGGCGGTGACGGACCGTCTCGTATCATGACGATACGTCGAGAACGTGCGGAATCGCCTTTCGTCAAGAAATTCCGCGTTGATGGCTCCAAGGTCGGGCAAAAAAAAGCCCACTATGAAGTCAATGTGTGGCGATAAATCTTTTGACAAGGACTGCAATTAATTAAATTAGACTCTAAACTAACTTGGAGGAAAGGATGAAAAAGAAAATCCTACTTACTGTGTGTGCAACGGCAGCTATGGTTTCTGCCCAGACTGCTAACATTGATGATTTCGAAGATGGCAATGGCTTGGCCAGCACCGGCGGAAAGAACGACGCTTGGTATGCTTTCAACGACAAAAATGACAAGGGTGCTTCGACTTATACGAACACCGAAGACGAATACGGCCTTGTCGTGGTGATTCCAGAAGCTGCTGCGGGCGGTTCTAAGTATGGTGCAGGCTTGACTGGCATCAAACTGGTCCAGGGTGACAACCCGTACGATCCTTATGTGACTCTCGGCTTGAATGTCGAAGGTGGCCTTGCTGGCTGTACTTCGATTTCTTACAAGTACAAGGGTGCCGGCCACAACTTGAAGGCCGTGATGGAAGGTGATGAAAAGGGCGGCTTGACCGAATACAACCGTCACTCGAAAGCTCTTAATGGCAGCACAAGCTGGTCCACGGCGACAGTTCCTGTATCGTCTCTCTCTCAGGATGCTGGCTGGGGTACCGAAGTCGCTTTGAAAATGGCGAACGTGGTGCAACTGGCATGGGAAGTCAAGGGCGAAGCCTCCGCTGACTACCTTTACATCGATGACGTGAACTGCACTGGCTATGCTGGTGGTGGTTCTTCTACGAATCCTGGTGGTGGTAACGACACTCCCGTGAAGCCGAGTTCCGCAGCTGTGATTGACGACTTTGACGATGGCAACACCACTGCCGAAAATCTCGGCAAGAAGGCTTACTGGTATTTGTACAAGGCCGGTGGATCTTTCACCAATACTCAGGCTGCAGACGAATCCTGGGATATGGTTGTGAAGGAAGGAACCAACTCCTATCTCGAAATGAAGGGCATCTCGGGCATTACCCCGGGTGACACGACTTATCCGTCCGTCGGCATGGAAGTCGCTTTCGATGTCAGCACGCTCTCTGGCTGCACAGCTGTTCAGTATGATTACAAGGGCTCTGGCCACCACATGCGCGCCTCGGTGACGGGTGTGAAGGCTGACGCCGGCTATGAACACGTTGCACCGGATCAGGCAAAATCTGCGTCCTGGAAGACGGTGACTGTATCTACCATGACTCAGCCGGAATGGGTTGCCGATGCTGCTCCGTCTAGCATCGTGGCTTTCTCCTGGGCTAAGGTTTCCAAGTTGACTTGGGTGGTCGATGAAAAGCTCACTGCAGCAAACCTCGGAACCGACTTGGCTATCGACAACGTGAAGTGCGTTGGCACTCTGCCCACGGCTCCGAAGAACGATGCTATCCATGCCTCCGTTGCTCCTGCTCGCTTCAATGTGGCTCTGCATGGCAATACCTTGCAGATGACTGTTGTGAAGTCTGGCCTCGTGAAGGTTCAGGTGTTTGACATGATGGGCCAGGTCGTCGAAAGCCATAGCGAAAACATGGCTGCCGGCAGCTTCGTCCATACCTTCAATGCTGTACGCAGTGGCTCCTATGTGGTCCGCGTGCAGCAGGGCTCCGCTGTCAAGACCTTGAAGATGCAGGTCCGCTAAGATATCTGTTTAAGTAAATACATCTATTTACACTGTCACCTCGGCTCTTGTGAGTCGGGGTCAGTTTTTTATACAAAAAGCACCGCCAACATGTTTGGCGGTGCTTTGTCGAAGATTTAAAATAAATTAGAAGTGGCGCTAAAGCGCGCTCCTATTAGAAGTTGTTCTCGTGGACTTCGAAGTAGGATTGCGGGTGGGCGCAGACGGGGCAGACTTCCGGGGCCTTTGTGCCCACGACAATGTGTCCGCAGTTGCGGCATTCCCAGACCTTGACTTCGCTCTTTTCGAACACCTGGGCGGTTTCCACGTTCTTGAGGAGGGCGCGGTAGCGTTCTTCGTGCGCCTTTTCGATGGCAGCAACCATGCGGAACTTCTTTGCTAGGGCGGGGAAGCCTTCTTCTTCGGCGGTCTTGGCGAAGCCTTCGTACATGTCCGTCCATTCGTAGTTTTCGCCATCGGCGGCAGCTTTCAGGTTTTCTGCGGTGTCGCCGATGCCCTGGAGTTCCTTGAACCACATTTTGGCGTGTTCCTTTTCGTTGTCGGCGGTTTTCAGGAACAAAGCGGCGATTTGTTCGAATCCGTCTTTTTTGGCGCGGCTTGCGAAGTAGGTGTACTTGTTGCGGGCCTGCGATTCGCCGGCGAATGCGGCTTCGAGGTTCTTTTCGGTTTGAGTTCCTGCGTATTTGTTTGCCATAATTTCCCTCTTTTTGATAGGTTTGTTTCAAAATATACTTCTTTTTTTATAGGATGCAAAAAAATGCAATGGTCTTTTTTTGCCAAATGATACGAAGTGTATCTTTTAGATTTTAAAAATGAAATATATTTGCAAAAATATGCAAATTTTAATAAAAATCTTTAATTTTGTATCATTTTGCCTATTGCGAGTAGTTGCGTAAAAACTTAAATTTATACATGTAAGAACGGGTGTTTTAACCAATAACTAAAGACTACTTATGAAACCGATAACAGAATATAAGGACTATCGCCTGTACATGCAGGACTTTTACGAAGAACGTAAAAGGACAAGCGCGTTTTCGTGGCGGGAGTTTTCCAAGCTGGCGGGATTCAAATCGCCGGTTTACTTGAAGCTTGTTTGCGAAGGCAAGAGCAGCTTGAGTCTTGTCAAAATGGATCAGGTCGCGCATGCGATGGGCCTTGTGGGTCACGAGTTTGCGTATTTCTCGCAAATGGTCAAGTTCGGCAATGCTACAAAGGATTCTGCGAAAAAGGAAGCTCTCCTTGAAATGCAGAAGATTGCCTTGGAGCACAAGGTACGTGTTGTCGATGCTGAGGCGTTTGAATTTTATGAATCGTGGAAAAATCCGACGATTCGCGAACTTGCTCCGATGATGCCTGGCAAGCGTCCGCTTGAAGTGGCGAAAACATGTCACCAAGTAATTTCTGCAGAACAGGTGCGCGATTCGCTTGCGTTCCTTGTACAGACGGGGTTTCTCAAGCGCGAGGCCGAGCATACTTATGTGCAGACTGAAAAGACTGTCATTGGCACAAAAGAATCGCTCCCGATTGCAATTCGCGGCATGCACAAAGAAATGGCATCGCTTGCACGGACGGCTATAGACAAGTTCCCGATCGAAGAACGATATTTCACAGGGGCTACGCTTGGACTTTGCGAAGAGGCTTACGCCCGCATTTCGCAGGAACTAGACGCGTTTGTACGCAAGGTGGCTAACATCGCTGCCGAATATGAAAACATCAACCAAGTTTATCGACTGAATCTTCAGTTGTTTCCTTTAACAAAAAAGGTCGAGGAGGAATCCAATGAATAACGTAATTAAATTCACTATGGCTGCGGGAGTTCTCGCTTTAATGGGTTGCACCGACAACAATGTCAGTGGTGCTGCGATTGAGGGTAATGCTGTTGCTCAAAACAGCAGTTCATCGGATGGCGCAAGCAATAGCAGCTCGTCTAGTGCAGAAGACGTCAAGATCGATATTGATTTTTCGAGTAAAG
>JAFWRL010000161.1 GCA_017520105.1 Fibrobacter sp. | reverse complement strand
GTAGCTCGTTCCAGTTTCTGAACAATTTCTTCGCCTTGTTTTTGAACAAGAGCACATCTAAAATCTTCCCTGTTCGGGATTTTGTCGCAGGCCATCACCCGCCTCCAACAAAGTTCACAACTTCGACGACATCCCCCGCTTCGAGAACGACCTCGGCGTACTTTGCTTTAGGGACGATTTCCAAATTGCGTTCAACGGCGATGCGCTTTGTATCGTAATTCGCGGACGCCAAATATTCGGCAATGGTCATGCCTGCCGCTGCGACGTCTTCACCGTTGATTTTAACTTGATTTGAGTTCAAATGAACCTCCCTACGTTGGCATTATCCAAATCAGGTTCGGTCGAAGTTTTCAACTTCCTCTCAGCCCGTTCTACAAGCTCCCGTAAACACGATAAAATTAACTATTGGAGGGGGCTTTGGCAAGTTAGAATAAGGCATTCTGCCTTGACTGGATGCTTTTATTTTAATCAGAAAAAAACTTCATACGGGCGGGGCCCCAGCTCGGAGTTGACGCCTACGGCGTCAGCGGCTTCACTCGGTCATGCGCGCCTGCAAGCAGTCGCCCGCGACTCTCGCTTTGCACGCTACTGCGAAGAAAATGCCTTGGCCGACGCTTTTGTTATCAATACGATTTCTTGGCAATTTGATTTTGAAGTAAAATCTCGCTTTTAATAATCAAAATTCAAAAAAAAAAGCCCCGCGGAGTAGCGGAGCATTTCAAATTTTTTCGAGAAGTAGAATTACTTTGCCTTAGCAAATTTCTTAGAGGCGGCCTTGACCTTCGGATCGTTCTGTGCGTCCTTGATCTTCTGCTTAATGCCATCTTCGATGGACTTCTTGAGCTTGGCGGCAAGGTTGGGGAAACGTTCTTCCAGGGAATCACTAAAGATAGCCGGCTTCTTAGCAGCAGGAGCACCACCCTTGCGCTTGCCGTTGAACGGGCGCTTTTTCTTGGACGGAGCCTTCTTTACTTGAGATTTTTCTTGGGATTTTGTTTCCTGAGGCTTAACTTCTTCTGTGGATTTGACTTCTGCTTCTTCTGCCATATATATACCTCTTGGAAAATTGTTAGAATTGTCGCGCCCAAAAATAGTAAAAATTTGGGAAAATGCAAGTGAGGGTTAGTGATTCTCCAGCCAATGTGCAAGGACGGTGATGTCGGCGGGGCGCACTCCAGGGATACGGCTTGCTTGCCCGAGAGTAAGCGGTTTGTGGGCGTTCAAGCGTTGGCGGCTTTCGATGCTTATTGCCGTAATGGACATATAATCGAAGTCCGGCGAAAGCTTAACCTTTTCCATCTTCTTCTGGTCATCGATTTCCCGTTCCTGGCGGTCGAAGAAACCAGCGTAAAGTTCTTCGGCGTACATGAACCACTGGTCGCGGCGCGTAATTTGTGCATCGGGAGCAGCCACATTAAAAAATGTTTCAGGGTCGATTCCCGGACGGCGGAGCACGTTAATCCAACGAGTGCGTTCGGAGGCAAGAGCCTGACCGCCCGCTTCTAGAATAACGTTTGCTTCTTCCGGAGTAGCGGAAGTTTCCATAAATTGCGTCTTGAGGCTCGCCATGAGGTTACGGCGGCGGTCCCAGTCGAACCAGTCGCGGTCACTAATCATGCCAATTTTGCGGGCCTTTTCCTTGAGGCGCGTTTCAGCATTGTCACTGCGCAAGAAGAGGCGGTATTCGGCACGGCTCGTGAACATACGATACGGTTCGTCAAGCAAGATATTCACGAGGTCATCGACCATCACTCCTAGATAGCTTTCAGAACGTCCAAGAATAAAGGGATCCTCGCCTTTGACCTTAAGTGCGGCATTGATGCCCGCCATAAGACCTTGACCAGCGGCTTCTTCGTAACCACTCGTGCCACAAACCTGACCTGCAAAGTAGAGACCGGGAACGTTTTTGCATTCGAATGTCGGATAAAGTTGCGTGGCATCGACAGAATCGTATTCCACGGCGTAACCAATTTGCAGAACCTTCGCACGTGTGAGGCCGGGAATCGTATGGATAGCCGCGAGCTGGATGTCCGCTGGCAAGCTGGAACTGAAACCGTTGATATAAACACGCCCGATATCAGCCTGTTCCGGTTCAAGGAACAGCTGGTGCCCGTCGCGGTCGCCAAAGCGGTTAATTTTGTCTTCGATACTCGGGCAGTAACGCGGACCCTTGCCGTGGATACGACCGCTGAACATCGGGCTATCCTTGAAGCCGCTTCGCAAGATGTCGTGCGTCTTGATGTTCGTGCGCGTAATCCAGCAAACGCAATCGTTGCGGATAAACTTGTTAATCTGGTCACCCCAGAATTTGTCCGGCGTTCCATTTTCGTCAAAATGGCGGTCGCTCATCGGCCACGGATGCTTATCGCCATGTTGCACATCGCATTCGTTAAAGTCGATAGAATCTGGATCCAAGCGGCTTGGTGTGCCCGTTTTAAGACGACGCAAACGAATTCCGTTTTTCGCCAGGCACTCAGAGAGTTTGTCTGCACTCGGTTCGCCCACTCGCCCGCCGATGCTCGTTTCAAGCCCGGTGAACATCTTGGACGCAAGGAATGTTCCACTCGTCACCACAATCGCACGCGTGATGTAGCGGTCACCATTCAAAAGCGTGAGTTCCAAGCGTCCATCGTTCATGCGTTCGAACGATGCCAGTTCGCCTTGAATCAGCATAAGCCCCGGCAAACTTTCCATAGTTTCGCGGGCAACTTCGCTGTAATACTTCATATCGCACTGCGCACGGGGCCCCCAAACGGCAGGTCCCTTGCTCATGTTGAGCATGCGGAACTGGATACCTGCCTTATCCGTCAAAAGCCCCATGAGTCCGCCAAGAGCATCTATATCGCGGACAATCTGACCTTTCGCTACGCCACCAACGGCCGGATTACAAGACATCCTGCCGATAGCGTTCAAGTCCATCGTAAGCATGGCCGTTTTAACACCCAGTTTCCATGCTGCATGCGTGGCTTCGATTCCGGCGTGACCGCCTCCGACAACAACGACGTCAAATTCTGCGATAACCATAGACATTTTTGCGATTCTAATGACGATGCAATTTTAATTCCACCCGCAATTTAGAAATTTATGGGGTTTTCGGCTATATATAAAAATGCGACAAAAAAACGCATCCCGAATGCGAGATGCGTTTTAACAAGACTTATAAGGGGATTCCCTCCCGGAACACATTCGACAAGCTCAGTGCGAGCTCCGTCCGGGATGACAAAGGAGACGGGAATGACATTACTTAACTTTCTTGGCGGGCTTTGCGTCCTTCTTGGCGTCGGGCTTCACTTCCGGAGCCTTTGCAGAATCCGCAGCAGGCTTGACCTCAATCTTCCATTCGACGTTCTTGCCGTTAAGAAGTTCTGCGATTTCCTTCTTCAGGTCTTCCTTTTCACGTTCAAAAGCAACGTATTCCTTGTAAGAGCCATCCGGATTCACGAGATAGACCTTCGGAACGTAGCCATCGCTGTAAAGTTCACCGAACTGGCGGCCTTCATCCCAAACGACACTGATCGTTTCATCGAACTTCGCATCGTCGATAAAGCGACGGATACCCGGCTTGTTGTTACCGCCACTAGCAATAGCAACCGTTGTAAGGCCTTTCGGAGCAAATTCCTTGGTGATTTCAAGAATCTGCGGAGCAGCATGAGCGCAATGGCCGCAGGTTGCGGAGAAATAGAACATCAAGAGCTTTTTGCCCGCAAATGCGCTCAAATCCTCGGCCTTGACCGTGATACCCGAAGCCTTCACCTTGAAGTTCATCTTGGCGGGCATGCCGTTTACAAGCGTGTCACCGCGGAGCGATGCAACTTCGGCCTTGAGTTTTTCTTCTTCGGCCTGCTGTTTCTTGACCATTTCTTCACGAAGAGTCTTCAGTTTTTCATTAAAGCGGTCACCGACAGCCTTGAGCGAGTCTTCCGGGAGAGCCATCGTAAACGTTGTATCACGAACTTTCTTGCCCGCATCGCGAACACCGAGAACAAAGTAGTCCGGATCAAAAGTGGTCTGGAACTGACGACCAATGTTGTAGAACTGGTTACCGAACTGAACACCAATAACGTATGAGAACTTCTGCTGTTCCGAGGATTGTTCACCAAGTTTGACAGCAGCATTCGTTACGGCAGGAGCGGCGGTAACTGGCTGAGCCTTTTCAAGAGAATCGGCATAAGCACGAATCTGAGCATCATCCATTCCCTTGGTCACGTTAGTGTCTGGACGCGTGTTGATATAGCGTTCCTGCATTTTCTTCTGGATGCGATGACTGATAGCGGCAAGAGAATCATGCGGAAGCTGAACCTTCACCGTAGAATCGTTTAAATTGCCAAAAGCATCGCGGAAAGCCTGAACAACCGCATCTTCGTCAATGCCTTCACCAGTGCGCATCGGAAGATTTAAAAAGTTCTGGAGACCGAACTGTGCACCGAGCATGTAGGCGAATTTTTGGTCATCCGTGGAACTCGGGGTAACAGCAGCAACTTTGGCTACCGGTTTCTGGGCTTCACCACAAGCGACAAGAGCAAGGGCAGCCGCACCAAGAGCAATCTTTTTCAGTTTCATTTTTAAAGACTCCTTAAAGTCAAAAATCATTAGGAATGTCCATTCCTATTTTCGGTTCCTAATATAGCATAATTTTATTGTAATGAATCACGGACAAAGCCCTGTTCGGGGATTCCTTCGAAAACTTTGAATGTTTTTGCCCCTATAACAGCCCCGTCCTTGTAGGCCGTTTCCACTTTATAGGTTCCTGGAGGAATATTTTTCTTTTTAGAATAGCTCCGATACCCAGCATCTCGCCCACCCCGGACAACCATCCGGCTAGATGTAATTTTATCCGTTAATTGAAATTTGTTTGTGGATGGTTCCTTATAATACCAACGGAATTCGACTGGAGCCTTGAGTTCTGACGGTGCGTAAACCGACGACATAAAATACACTTCATCACCTTCGTCCTTGTGAATGGAAGCCCCTTTAAAACCAATACGTTGCCAAAAACTCGGTTTATCGGCATCACACGAGTACGTTTCACGATTAAAGTTCTTACAAACAATTTGTTGTTTCAAGACAAGCGGAACCGGTGCAATCCAATTTGCAAGATATGCGATGAAAAGAATAAGACAAATTGCAACAGGAGCAACCAAGAACCGCTTTTTTCGGGAAAAATCTCGGGAAGATTTTGTCCAAAGTAAATAACAAACTACGGCAGACAGCAATGTACTGAGAAAGAACCAGAAAGGCCCCATTCCATGGACAAGATGAGGAATCAAGAAATTAAAGAACATCGTCCCCAGCAGGCATAAAAACGCAAGGCAAATTCCAAAATTCTCGTATTTTTCTTTCAAGAACTCGTTACCGACAAGGAGAGCCGCAAGAATCAAAACGATAGTGAAAGATGCTATGGAACCGGAGCTTTTAAAGTAACAGATGACAAGCGCGCTATAAAGGTTTCCGAAGCAGAACTGCACAACGCAAGTCAATCGCTTAATCCAAGCAGACGACCATTCGCGATTCAAGAGTTTGCCAAAAAAATTCTGGTGAATTTCAACATCGGAATCATCCCCATAGAAGATTTCACCAGAGCTCACGTTTTTTGATTCTACAGATATTCGCGTGGCGATGAAATAAATCGAAACAAGCGCAAGCAAATAATAGAGAAAAAGGATGACAAGGTCCGTTCCATAAACTTTACTCCCGATGGTCATCGAATCCCAGCTGAACCCGCCTAAAAAAGCAAAAGCCGGGAAAAATTTCTCTGTTTTTTTAACTGCGGATTTTTCCCGCAACTTGTTTAAAAATTCCATGACAGTAAGATAAAAAAACATTCAATAAAGATTAATATTCTCTCGTCTCTCTTCTCAAGTCTCATGTCTAATTTCTAAATTTACGCCGTAAAATTTAAAAAGGTTACAACAATGAAACTCTCCAAGTATTTTTACGTCACGCTCCGCGAAACGCCGAGCGATGCCACCATGCCCAGCCACATCTTCCTCATGCGCGGCGGCTACATCAAGCCCGTTTCTACCGGTATCTACTCCATGATGCCGATGGGTTTCCGCGTCATCCAGAAGATCGTGAACATCATCCGCGAAGAAATGAACAAGATTGGCGGTATCGAAGTGGACTTGCCGGTGGTGCAGACCGCAGAACTCTGGAGCGAATCTGGCCGTTACCAGGCCATTGGCGAAGAACTGCTGCGCTTCAAGGACCGCAACAACCACAACATGGTGCTCGCCATGACGCACGAAGAAGCCATGACCGACCTCGTGCGCTACGTGCTCAACAGCTACAAGCAACTGCCGGTGATGCTCTACCAGTTCAAGACCAAGTACCGCGACGAAGCCCGTGCTCGCGGCGGTCTTATCCGCGTCCGCGAATTCCTGATGAAGGATGCCTACAGCTTCCACACCAGTCAAGAAGATTTGGACCGTCACTACCAGGAAGAATACGATGCCTACCTCCGCATCTACCGTCGCGTGGGCATTGAACCGGTGGTGGTGCAGAGCGATACCGGCATCATGGGCGGCAAGGTCGCTCACGAATTCATGCTCGACACCCCGAACGGCGAAGACTACCTGATTCTCTGCAAGAAGTGCGGCTACCAGGCCAACCGCGAAATCGCCAAGTTCCAGCGCGT
>JAFWRL010000160.1 GCA_017520105.1 Fibrobacter sp. | reverse complement strand
TGTACCTATTATGAATGGAAACTTAAAAAAAGCCATTTGGAAGTCCGCTCTAGCGGCGATGCTTCTTGCTTCATCTTCTTTTGCTGGCTACGGCTTTAGCGATTACCGCGACCGCGACCAGTCTCACTTTGTCATGAAGGAACCCAAGCCGTTCCGTCCGGACAAGGAAGTTGTCACTGTTGTCATGCGTGAGGCTATTCCTCGCGGTGGCGGATACACATACCAGTATCCTCGTGAAAACCCCGAACCGGTACTCACGGATAAGTATGCCATGGAAGGCGCTCTTTCCATGGAAATCGAGCTTATCGCAAGTGACTATTCCGGTGTCGCCATTTGTATTGCGGGTTCTGTCGATTTGACTCCGTACCTGGAAGAAGGTGTTCTCGAATTTTGGATTAAGGGCGCTCAAGGTGGCGAAAACGCGTTGTTCGTGCTCGTTGACGACGGCGTGAAGAGCAACGGCGAATCCCTCCAGGTGAAGCTCCGTTCCAAGAGCCTTGGTGAGATTACGACCGAATGGAAACACTTCAGCATTCCTCTGAAGCTCTTTGGCAATACTGGTGTTTACTGGGACGCAAAGAACACGCGCGAAGTGATGCTGCCGTTTAGCTGGGCCAACTTCAAGGGATTCCGTCTCGAAGTCCGCAAGGACGAAAACGAGTCCTTCAAGGTCTGGATTGACGATGTTGTAATCAAGAAGCACGGTAAACCGTACGAAGGTCCGGCTCATTATCCGTTCCGTAACGAGATTTAAGAGGATTTTATGCGCAAAACAGTTTCTTCCCTTTTATTAGCGTCTAGCCTCGGCGCTGCGTGGGCTCTCCCTCCGCAGTTGCAGCTTGATTCCCTTCATGCTTCGTTGGATACTCTTTCCGGCAACATGGAATCGACTCTCTTGGGCAAGGACGATCTGCCACTGGCAGTCTCCGGTTACATGGCTTTCCGTTTGAAGAATTTCCACTATTCCGAAGAAAGTCCCTGGGTCAAGGATGATAGGGCCCGTACAAGCGTCGATGCCGTCTTGAACGTGAACGTCGTCGCCATGCCGAACTCCTACATTACGTTGTTTACGAATCTTTCGTTCCCGTTTGACTTGAGCGGCGTTTATTCGAACTACTTGGCGAAGCATCCGACTAATGCCCCGGGCAATTACGATGAACGCGCTCTGTATGACCACTCCACGGACTTCTATTCTTCGACAATCAACGAAGAATTGAACGTCGGTGTCGATATCCGTGCCGGAGTATTCGGCGCCTACATCACCGCAGGCGGTGTTATTTGGGCGAACGCTTCTCCGCTCACGATGTGGGAACGTGAAACGAACCCGCGTTTCGTTTGGCAGTACGAACTGTTCGAAGACGAAAAGACGGTCAGTACTTATTATAAGGAAAAGGCGTTCAAGCCTGTCAAGGAAGGTGGCCGTGCATTCTGGACGAACCGCTCCTTCGGTGGCGTCTTTGCCAACATCTACCAGCTCCCGTACGACATGAAGGCCCAGTTCCTCGTGTCCCAGCCGATTGATGCCGACTTGGCGACCCGCGACGGTCTGCGTATGTACGGTGGTCAGCCGGGCGAACTCGAAATGACGGGTGGCTATGATTTCCGCGGTACGATTTTCCATGGCCGTGTCGCCAAGGATAAGATTGCTGACAATCTTACGGTGGGCTTGAACTACATGGGCGTGACGTATGACGAGGGTGCCATTTACGAAGACGAATTCCGCAACCAGTGGATTTCCGCCGGTATGAACCCGGTCCTCCTCAACACGCATGTGGTTAGTGTCGATGTGAAGGGCAACGTCACTCCGAAGCTCTTCTTGATGGCGGATGTCGGCGTAAGCATTACGGATTCTACGCTGTTCTACCAGTCCGAAGCGGTCGATGGATTTGATCCGACGAGCCCGTCTTCCGGTTATTCCAGTGACGCGAAGAAATCCAGCATGGCTGGCCCCAAGGTGGGTCTCTATGTCAAGGCCCAGAGCAAGTATGTCGAAGGTTGGCCGATGACTGCTGAACTCGTGTTCTTCCAGCCGGGCTTCTACTCTCCGTATTCTCTTTCGAACCCGTCCCGCTTCCCGGGCTGGCGCAAGGATGAAACCTACCTCAATGCAGGTGCGTTGCGCTACTCCCCGAACATGGCCGGTATCAACTTCAAGTTGGAGCCGACTTTCAACCGCGGCTACTTTGACTTCCAGTATGCGCAACATCGCCAGATCGATGCTGGCCAGGATGTAATCGCTTTTAACTACCGTTTGAACGGTCGCAACATGTGGGAAAGCTCCAATTCCTGGACCAAGCACAAGCCGCTCTTCGTGGCGGACTCCGGTAACGCTTCCGGTGCCGGTTACATTGCCCGTGCGGGTATCCAGAGGGATGCCGGCGAAGGCATCAAGATGTATCGCCAGCGCGGTGGTCTTTATGGTGGTACCTGGGAACTGTGGGAATCCTTTGTGGCCTACGAAAAGGGAACCCAAGTTGCAAAGCAGGAAGTCCCGATGCACGCCAAGTGGTCCACCTACATGTCCTTCATGGGTGGCTACGATATCGGCCACTGGCTCGGGACAGACCGCAATGTCATGATGACTGCGTTCCTCGCCCTCTCCGGTGTTTCGACTTCGTTTGCTCCGCTTGCGGTTTCCGAAAAGCAGTCCAACATACTCATGACGAGCTTCTATGGCCAGTTTGAACCGACGGTCGCCGTGACGCCGACTTTCCACATGGTGGGTATCCTCGGCCTCGAAACCTTCAGGTCCGAAAAGGCATACCTGATTTATTCCGCTCCGAACGCAGTCAGCAAGTTCAATGAAAAGACGAACCCGTCCCACGCGAACGAAGTGTCTCCTTACTATTACGGAAAGGCTCCCATCAACTACATGGATTTCGCTATCGGTCTTGGCTTTGACTGGGACTTCTCTGACCGCGTGGGCCTCCACTTCCGTTACAAGTTCATGACGCACTCTGACGAAACCGTACCTGATAATAATTGGCATTCCCATTACATTGCAGCCGAAACCAAGGCATGGTTCTAAGGGAGGATGCTAAAGATGAATATGAAAATGAAAAGAATTTTAATCGCCCTTCTCACTGCTTCGGTTGCCGCATCGGCATCTGCAGTTGCGGATAACCAAAAGGCCTTGCAGGCCAAGGCGGATAGCGCGAATGCCAAGCGCGGTGTTGAAATTACTGGTAGCATCCGTGCCGTGGCTCAGCGCTCCAGTTTCGATACGGACAACGATCCAAGTGGTCTCAACCACATGCCGGACGTGGAACGCAACGAGTTTGTCTCCGCTGACTTGAACTTCGGTTTCCGTCCGTATGAATTTGTCCGTGCGAATGTGACGATGCGTCTCGGTGGCGGTATGCAGGAATACTTCGCTTCTGCGGCAAAGACGCTCGAAGCCAAATGGCTCAATGTAGAGGGCAATGTCGGCAAGAGTTTCTACTGGATTGCCGGTGACTTCCGCTCTGCGATTTCTCCGCTCTCTATTTACAATCCCGGTATCGACATCATGTACGAACCGACGATTTTCGCCCGCAAGCGCCACATGGCCCAGAAGGAACAGCTTATCGAAGGCAACAAGCGCAACCTTCAGGGTTTTAACCTTCAGTTCCGTCAAGAAATTGACCCGATGATTGGCGAACTCCGTGCCGAAGCGTTCTTGGCTCGCGTGAACCGCGTGTCGGTGCTCGACTTTACCGGTGCCGAAGGCAACATTATCCCTGGCGATTCCATTCCGGGTGTTGCAACCTCGCTTGCTTCCAATACGGACAAGTGGGTCGTCGGTGGTAACTTAGAACTCCTTCCGGTTCAGAAGAACGTCTATGTTGGCGTGACTCCGATGTTGATTTTCGATAATGAAAACTCGAAGTCCTATACTTATCGCCATCCGCTGCCGCGTAACGCCAAGCCGGATGATTTCAACCCGGACGATTCTGAACTCAGCAGCTACGTCCTTCAGGAAATCAACCCGGATGTGGGTCTGCAGAACACGTTCGTGTTGAGCGCCCGCGCCGGTGCCGATATCGCAGGGCTCATGCAGAACAAGAACCTCAATCTTGATCTCGTTCTCGAATATGCGATGTCGATAAACAAGGTGAAGTCTTTTGCTGTCGATCCTGCGACGAATGCCGTCGTTGAATCTGAAGAAAGCGTAAACGGTTCTGCCTTGCTCGCTACGTTGAATGTCGGTTACAAGGTCGATAATTCCTGGAACGCAGGCCTTGCTCTCGATTTCATCCGCAACGATGAAAAGTGGTTCAACAACCTCGCACAGTCCCCGAGCTTCTTCGCCCAGCGTGTTTTGAACTCGGACAAGGACGGTAACACGGTCAAGTATGGCGTGAACTCTCCGCTCTACTCGACGTTCGACGCTCTCTATAATTACTCTCCGAAGTTCTCTCCGGTGGCTCGCTCCCTGGGTACGAACGACGACGCTTTCAAGGCCGGTCAGGGCGAAAGCTACAATATCGCTCCGTACAACAAGAATTCCTGGGGTTCCAATGTCTATTCCGCCGAACAGCTCGCCCTCATCAACATGATGTTGGATCCGGCTGTCCAGCTCACCTTGCCGTATGGCCTCGCGACTCCGAACCGCATGGGTGTCCGCGCTATAGTCAAGGGTGATTGGGAGGAAAAGATCGAAGCCCAGGCTCTTGTAAGCATATTCAATCAGGTGAATAGCGAAATTCCTGAAATCGACAAGGTTTCCTTCATGGAATTTGGCGGTGGCGCCAAGTTCGATATTGCCAAGATGGCGGGCCTCAGCAAGGCCATGGAAGTTTCCGGTTCCTTCAAGCATTCCGAAAGCAAGACCGACATGGTTGGCGGTGTTTCGGGAACCCTCAAGAGCGACTTCATCAATGCAGGATTCTCTGCTCAGTTCTTGCCGCGAATCGGCTTTACGGCCGGTTTCCAGATGGCCAATACGGACTATGGGGTTGGCAATATCAACCCGATGGTCGGTCTTGATGTTCCTCTCCTGAAGAGCAAGCAGATGCAGTGGATGGTGGGCTTTGACTATGTGGTTGGCGACAACGCATGGCTTGCCATCAATTACGGCATGGTCAACGTGACAAACGACTACAATACTGCGGCTATTGCCGGTTCTGCTCGTAACCTGCCTGATTACTTCAGCGCAGAGAAGAAGGGCGACGGTGCTGCGGGTACTTATCAGCATAAGTTTAGTCAGTCTATTTTTGAAGCTTCCATTAATGTGGAATTTTAATGGGAGGTAACTAGAATGAATTTCAATATGAACATGCGCAAAATTTTATTGACCTCCGCTGTTGCTCTTTCGGCTGCGACTGCGTTTGCCGCTGAAAACCAGACTGAGGTTGTTACGCAACAGAAATCCTTGCTGGAAAAGTTGGATTCTCTCAATGCGGCAGTGCTTGGGCTCAAGATCAACGGAACGGCGAAGGCAGGCGTTCTTGCTTCCTTTAGCTCTTCCGACCAGTATGCGAAGGAATCTCCGACTCAGGAAAACCAGGCTTTCACGGATGTGAACCTGCGCTTGACCGCCCGTCCGAGTTCCGAGACCATGATTGACGTCCAGCTGCGCTTGCACAAGGATTGGCAGAGCGCCTATGACGAGAACAACAACCCGATTATCGGTCATTGGTTCAGCTACGACGGAACAATCCTCAACAAGCATGTCGATTTCAATTTGGGATACATGCGTGTCGGTTATACCCCGCTCACTGTTTTCGCTCCGCAGACCGAAATTCTCCAGGAACCGGAAATCTTCTCGGAGAAGCGTCGCGAAGCTCTTGAAAAGCGCAATCTCGATACGACAAGCCGTCGCTTGCTGCAAGGCCTCAATGTCGCTTACCAGAGCGGAAGCCTCGGCGCGGTGGATAACATCACCGCACAGCTTACCGGTGCGCGTCTCCGCAATACCGGAAAGAAAGTTGACCAGGTCTTCTTCGACTTCGACTTCTCCGACCGTTACATGCTCGGTGCCCGTGCAGGTATCGAATCTTACGGGGCACATCTCGGTTTGAACTTTGTCAATTTGTTTGACCGCAAATATACCCGTCGTACTAAGCAGATTGCCGATACCGATACAATCTACTACGATAACAACAGGGTGTTCTCCGCGGACTTGAGCTTCGATTCCAAGAAGACTCTTCCGGATCTTCCGGTTTCGTTCGGCTTGAATGGCGAATTTGCCATGTCCAAGTGGAAGGTTGACCGTGATTACCTGAAAAAAGGATTCAAGACCGATTACAAGATTCTTGAGAAAAACATAAATGGCGACAGGATTGTCTATATCAAGAGCGCTGTATCCAATCCTTTGGTAGTTGCCAACGAAGACTTCGCGGATGAAAGCGGCAACAGCTTCTATGCGAACCTCTTTGTGAAAGGCGATGTCAATGATATCGACTTCAAGGTCGATGCCGGTTATCTCAAGACGGATGAGAAGTTCTGGTCTGAAATGGCGTCTTCTCCGGTTTATCAGGGACGTTCGGTTATCCTCAATGCGAACGCCATGTACGAGAATCCTCAGGACAACCTTATCTTCTCGACCTTCGGTGCATCCAGTCTCGAAAACCTCTATTTCAATGTCTATAATTCTACGACATTGCAGGCGACGAACTTGATGACGTCGGCTAACACGAACACTCTTTCCAATGAAGGAGATATTTTCGGCCGTAAAAATGGCGAAAGCGGATATCTCTACTCCCGTTTGGATAACAACTACAAGAACGGCCATTTCTACCGCAACGGCTACACGGGTACTGTTTCAAAGCGCTTGGAACTTGATCCGCTGATGGAGTTGGATCCGTCTGTAGGTCTTGCATTGCCGTTCGGCCTTGCTACTCCGGACCGCAAGGGTATTACGGCGAAGGCCGATGTCAACTGGGCTGACAAGGTGATGTTCAACGCTCGCGTCAACATTTTGACTCAGTCGAACTCTTTGTCTGTGGATCCTGCGACAGGTATTCCGCAAGTCGCAGAGAACAAGTTCACGGAATATGCCGTGGGTCTTGGTGTCGATGCTGGCGCTCTTGCCGGTCTTGACCGCCAGATTCTTATTCAGGGTTCTTACTCTCATGCCGAAGAATCTGCTTACCTCAAGCGTACTGCGAACCGCATTGTTGCGGGTGTGACAGCTGATGTCTGGGGCCCGATTGCTCTTCTCGTCGGTTTCCAGCAGTATGAAAAGGAATTTGGAAACGGTTTCGGTGTTGGCGGCTCTTTCGGTGAAATGAATGTGGCTGTTAGCGTGACCAAGGCCTCCGAGCGCTTGGTTATGGGCGGTGTCCGTGTGAAGCTTGCTCCGATTTCTTACTTGACAGTTCAGTACGGTATGCTCACGAACGATCTCGATTACGCTTATATGATTACGGACGCGAGCGGTACGCCTGTTGACGGCGGTGCAAAAAAACTTTCCATTAGCAAGAATATCGTCACTGCTGATGTTACGGTTAATTTCTAAGAGGTGCTGAAAATGAAAAAACTTTACCAGTACACAATGATTCTCTTGGCAGGTGTTTTGGGTGCATGTTCCTCGTTGGAAGTGAGCGAGCCTTACTCTGATTCCTTTCCGGCAGGTTTCACTGCTCAGACTTATATGCAGTTGCACCCGATTCTGCGCAAGTTGCAGATTAAAGATTACGTGGAAATGCGAAACTCTCTTGTCAAGGATTCCGTGACAAATGCCGGTGGAGATTACGCCGCATTGAAGGCTGCGGATGATGCAACCTTTGCCGCATCTCCAACTCTCGTCCAAATTTGCAGCGATCCTTTTATGGGCGGCTATCCGGTTGATGCTTGCGCTGCTGCTGCTACCGATGCGAACATCCTGAAGGATTTGACGGAATTCAACTTTGTCGGTGTCGCCGATGATTTTACCGCATTGACCCAGGTCCCGGTTGACGAAGTTGCCATTTCTCAGCAATACATTGTTTACGGTGAGTCTCATGGTTGGGCTTATCGTTTCTGCGATGCTACTGAATTAGCCAATATAACTCGCGATCAGGTGACGGTTTCAGTTCTTAATGCCCAAGGGATTCCAGTAGATTCTTCAATTACTAAATTGCAGGAAAAAACTGTAGATGACCCTAAAAAATTTGTGGCAGATCCGGGACACTATTGTATGGATCCGGCAACGGGCATTCTCCATCTAGTTAACCAATAGGAAGAGGTATTCAGATGAACTTTAAAGTTATTGCACTTGCTCTCGCTATGGGTGCTGCGGTGTCTGCTCAGGCCGCCGCCGACAAAGTGATAGGCTTCTATCCCTATTGGAGTCAGTATTCCCAGTTCTATGCCAAGGATATCCGCTACAATCTCGTGACTGATATTCACTATATGTCTATCGCTCCGACTGCTGAAGGTACGGTTGCCTTTGCCGATGAATACGATGCGGACAACTCCAAGAACCTTGTGACCATGTCCAAGGAGAATGGTGTCAAGCTTATCGTGTCGGTGGGTGGCATGGAAGCCGAATCGAACCTCAAGGCAATCGCTTCTTCTGACGAAACGCTCTCCACGTTTGTCTCGAACGTGAAGGACTGGATTTCTACGAATGGTGGCGATGGTGTTGAACTCGACTGGCAGAACCTCACAACGGATGACGCCGAAGATTACGCCAAGATGTTGAATGCCTTGGTCGATGGCCTTTCCGGCTCGACGGTGACAGCTGTGATTTATCCGGCTGCAGGTATGGATGCTTACAAGGCCGAAGCTTTGAACCGCGCTGCTTATGTCGATGTGTTCATGGCTGACCTCATGAACGAAAGCGAAAGCAGCCTCGTTCCGAACCAGAGTGCAAACTCCGTGCAGGAAACGCTTGACGCTGTTGCTGCCGCCGGCGTGAACAAGGACCTCCTTGCTCCGGTGGTGTTCCTCTACGGTAAGTCCTTCGCGGGTGCCAAGGGCCTCGGCTCTAGCCACACGGGTGTGGGCAGTGGCAACGAAGGCTACCTCCCGTATGCTGAACTCATGAACCGTTTCGACACGCCGGATTACACGGTAACTTTCGATGAAGCTTCCAAGTCCGAAGTGGCTGTGAGTGAAACCGAATCTATCGTGTTCATGGGCATTCCGTCTGTGAAGGCGGTCGCCCAGCATGTGAAGAGCGAAGGCATGGCCGGTGTTGCCGTGTATGACCTTTCCCAGGACCACTACGAACCGATTGTCTCCCTCCTCGTGACTGTCGGTCTCGAACTCCGTCCGGGCGTGAACTACAAGGCCGCCAAGAAGTAATCTTCGTTAAACGGAAAAATTTAGAAGTCTCGCCGTAAAGCACGGCGGGATTTTTTTTATCCCCGTGAACATCGTTCCTAACCTAATTGGAGACTAGAGTCTAGTAACTAGTATCTCCCCGTTGCCTCTAGTAAACATTAAAATGCACCGTACGGGAACAATTTTTAAAATATAAAGGTATCTTTAGAGAAAAATGAGGTTTTGTATGCGGAAACAATTATTTGCTGCGCTCGCCCTTGCGGTGCCGTCTTTTGCTATACCCTTGGTGAATCAGCTAGGTTTTACTCCTGAATCCGAAAAGATTGTCGTCATTCCCGGCAATGACGCCAATCCGCTTGAAGTCCGCGACATGAGCGGCAAGACGGTTCTTGCGCTCGAAGCCCCGATGGTCTATGATTGGGAATACAGTGGCGAGGAAGTCCAGACGTACGACATTTCATCAATCAAGAAGCCGGGCACGTATCGCCTGTTCCGTGACGGCTACATCGGTAATCCGATCGTTGTGGGTGAAGTAGTTTATGAGGATTTGACGAAAGCCGCGCTCAAGTGGTTCTATTACCAGCGTGCGGGAATGGCGCTCGATACGCGCTATGCAGGCAAGTGGGCACGCGCGGCAGGGCACATGGACGACAAGGTGATTGTCTATGGGACAGACCTTCCGACGGCGACTACGGTGGCTAAGGCGAACGGGAAACCGGCGCCCAAGAATGCCGATGCAAAGTACATCAAGTCGCAGCGCGGCTGGTACGATGCAGGTGACTATGGCAAGTACATTGTGAACTCGGGCATTACCGTTTTTACGTTGTTGGAACTCTATGAGCATTTTCCGGTATATATGGATACGCTCCAGTGGAATATCCCGCGCGAGTTCCCGAAGATGCCGGAATTGCTTGAAGAAATCCGCTGGAATCTCGATTGGATGCTTTCGATGCAGGACAAGGACGGCGCCGTCTATCATAAACTCACGTCGCTCAAGTTCGGTTCCAGCACGATGCCCGAAATTGACGGGGCACTGCGTTATGCCATTGAAAAGAGCTTGACGGCGACGCTGGATTTCGCGGCGGTGATGGCCCAGGCGTCTTGCATTTATGCGAAGTTTGATTCGGAATTTGCAAATCGTATGCTCAAGGCTGCTGAAGTCGCTTATTATTGGGCGAAGCGGCATCCGAAGGCTTTGTACAAGCAACCGTCAGACGTGGAAACGGGCAACTACACTTATGGTGAAGAAAACGGCAAGGACGAGTTTGCCTTTGCTGCGACTGAACTTTATCGCGCGACGAAAAAGTCGGATTACCTCAAGGACTTGAAACAATATACGTTCCGTGCCGATGGAGCCTGGTGGGGTGATGTGAACATGCTCGCCATTTATCATGTGGCGCTTGATTCTGCGGAATTCGGCGCGAAACTCGGCGGTGATGCGCGCAAGGCTTTGCTTAAAGTTGCCAATGAACTCCGCACCGTTGGCGATACGAGCGCCTACAGGCTCCCCGCATTCCCGTCCAGCTGGAACTGGGGCAGCAACAGTGCCATGGCGAACAACGGAATCGTTTTGATGCATGCGTATTTTGTCACGGGCGACAAGAGCTATCTGGATGGTGCACAGCAGTGCCTTGACTACCTCTTGGGCAAGAACCCGATGGAAATCACCTACGTCACTGGCTTTGGCTACAGGAGCCCGCGCAATCCGCACCACCGCGTAAGCGAATCGGACTTTGTCGATGATCCGGTGCCGGGCATGCTCGTAGGCGGCCCGCATTTGGGCAAGCAGGACATCAACCTCGACGGCAAGGAACTCTGGAAGTGCCCGAACTATGCCTCTGCCGATAAGCCGGCGTTAGCTTATATAGACAACCGCTGCAGCTATGCGACAAACGAAGTGGCCATCAACTGGAACGCTCCGCTTGCTTACCTCGCTGGCGCCTTGCAGGCAATTTACAAGGGATTCACTGCATCCGTTGTGAAGTAAAAAACTTTAGACGCTAGTATTGTCATGCCCCACTTGGTGGGGCTTTTTTTTGTGGGTTAAATCATGCGTCGTTATTTTTTTTGTGCTTTGAATCAAATGTAAAAATCTTTTTATGGATGATTTATCCATGAACGTGAGTCCGAGGGATGTGATTTTGGTCACGTTTGCACATAAATTACTTTATATTGAGTTGGTTGGTTGGTGTTTGGTAAAAAGGAGTGCGAATGATTACCAAAACACCAAAACTGCTTAGCGCGGCGTGTCTTCTGGCATTCTGCGGATCAGTATCGGCTTACACCATCACAGGAACCGTTTCTGACGACCAGGGCAAAGCCCTTAGGGGAGTCTCGGTGAGCCTTCTCAAGGAAGGCAAGAACGCCACGACGGATCGCCAGGGCAAATTCACAATTCACGAAGATGAAATAACTACACCTCCTGCGGATTCGCCGGGTGTCGCTATTCATCCTGCTTTCAGGAATACTGTTGGGTACATCAGCATCAACAACGGTATTCTGTCCTATTCCCAGAGCAGTACTTCGCCAGTGCAGGTGAAAATTTACAACTCTCTCGGAAACCAGGTCTTCAAAAAGCTTTTGCAAGGATCGGGGACGTATGATTTGAGCAAGGGCATCGAAGCTCGTGGCACGTATTTTGCTCAAGTTTCTGTAGGCAATGCCAAGCAGAACTTCAAGTTCACGACAGACAGAGGCTTCAGCAGTTCCATCGGTTCGCGGGCAAATGGAAACGCTCTCATGAAGGAGGCCGAGAAGGGTGAAGCTCTCCGCTTTGTTGCGGATGGCTATGATACGCTCACCGTTCCGCTGGGCACGCTCGATACGACTGTCGATGTGAAGCTCACGAAAATTGCGACGGAACAGACTTATGCGTTTGGCTATCCGCTCAAGAACGAGCCGACGCCGAGTAAGGGCTGCGGCAAGGACAACACGCTCAAGAATTACTTCAAGTTCAAGGGTGGTGGAATCGAGCACGAAGTCTATCTTGATCTCCCTGAAAATTACGACAAGAACAAGCCTTACCGTTTGGTGTTCGGCATGCATTGCATGGGCGGTTCCGCACAGAACGTCGCAAAGAACGAACATTATTACGGCTATCGTGACAAGGATAAAAAGAATACGATTTTTGTGGCCCCGCATGGTTACACGGACCAGATGCCATGGCGCTGCGGAGACAACAAGGACCACCTCTTCTTTGACGAAATCCTCACTTACTTGAACGAGAACCTCTGCGTCGATACGTCGCGCGTGTTCTCCTCCGGCTTTAGCTTTGGCGCCATGTACTCGAACTCGCTTGCTCAGACATTCCAGCATCGTCTCCGCGGTGTCGTGGTATTCGCGACTGCTGACCAGGTCATCTACATCCCGAAGAATTCCGGCAAGCCTATCGCTTGGATGGGAACTGTGGGCCTGAGCGATGGCACGTGTCCGCCGAGCATGGGACGTAGCGCCCGCGACAGGATTTTGAGGAACAACGGTCCTGAAGGCCATACGGACTGCACTAGCGAAAAGGCAACGGAATTCTCTGGTGGCGGTGGCAATGTGTGCTATGACTACAAGACGGTCGATCCGCGCTTCCCTGTGAAGTGGTGCACCTTCAATGGCGGCCACCAGTGGGATATGCGTGAAAACGGCAAACTGTGGGCATCCGACATCGGTTGGGAATTCATTACACAGTTCTAATTTGAGTTTTTTTTCACACCCCAAAACAAAGCCTTTCCGTAAGGGAAGGCTTTTTCTTTCTTCTTCCCTTTTCAAAACTATGTATATTACAAGTATGAGTTTTTCTGGTTTTCGCCTATTGTGTTTGAGCGCTTTTGCTAAGCTCTCCCTGATATTTGTTTTGGTGGCTTTTTTTCAGGCCCCGCTCTTTGCGGCTGGTCTCGTGAAGCAGAACATCGATACGGCCGATGCGATGGCGACGCTTGACAATTTCGACCGCGGGTTCTATACGCCGCAAGTGTTGCATTTAAAACCCTCGGGCGGCAAGGCGATTGAAAAACCGTATGGCAAGTTGTTGCACTTGCGGGCGGAGATTTCTGAATTCAGCAGTAACGCATGGCTTTCGATTGATACCACCGGTGGAAAGCGTGATACGGTTCGCGGCAAGAACCAGGATCTCACCGAAGATGCGTTGAATGTGCTGCAGACAACATTCGACAATATCCGCAGTTTTGGCGGGCATGTAATTGTACGTATCTGTTATGACCCGTGGTACAACGGCAGAAGCAACGTGACTCCCGAACACAAGTGGGTGATGCGCCATGTGGAACAGCTCGCTCCCGTGCTCTCGAAGAATACCGACGTGATCGTGGCGCTCGAGATGGGAATGCACGGCGCCTACGGCGAGATGCACAGCGACACGAACATCACCTACGACCGCATTGCCGAGGCGACGAACCTGATGCTGCGCAGCACGCCGCCCGAACTCAAGATTCTCACGCGCACGGGCAACTATTCCGCGAAGGTCTTGGGCTTTGACAACTGGGGCGTCGACTTCCATATCGACAGCGATAAATTCAAAGAAATCGCGAAGGCGAAGGGTGATACGATGTATCGCGTGGGAATGTTCAATGACGGCTACCTGGGAACGCAATACGATTACGGCACTTGGGGCGCGGACTGCAAGACTTCCATCTGCCGCGAAGAAGGCGTGGCTTGGCTCGAGAAGTACGGCATCAATACTCCTTACGGTGGCGAGGCGCTCACGACGGCCGAAAATTACCAAGTCATCAATACGCCGGAATTCCTCTCGTACGAGGGGTTCCGCACGCATACGAGCTACCTGAACATCCAGTGGAACAACAACCTGATTGACAGTTGGAAAAAAACGCATTTTAAAGGGAAAGATTTTGAATATGACGGCTCGAAAATTGATTCGTTGACAGGTTTCAAGTATATCAACGACCATTTGGGTTACCGCTTTGTACTGCGTGAATCGTGGATGAGCGATACGGTGAACGGCAATGGAATTTTACGTGCGAAACTGCGCATCCAGAACGTGGGCTTTGGCAACTTGACGCGCAAGATGAAGGTGTCGTTATATGTTCACGGAATGACTAATATCGGACCGCTAGATACAATCGCTGCACTCAATATCAATAAACCGCTTGAGCATGTCGATTTTATGAAGGTATATAGCCGTAAAATTGAAATCAAGGGTGCGGATACGGTGATGACGTTCGACGGAAACAACGAGCTTTCTATCGAGGCGGATGTGGGCTGTTTTTCGAACTGGTCTGGAGTCCGTTTGGATGTTGAATTAAAAGTTTGCAGTGAAAAGAACCCTGAGGATTGCATCCATTTTGCAAATAAAAATCCTTACGTGGGCAATTTAGAAAGCGATGCCTATATAGGAAGTTTTCTCATGGGAGAATGCGAACGGACAGGTCTTCCCCGCGTTCTTCCGTCGAGTACTGAGCAAAAGCAAAACGCTCCCTTCGTTCAGAGGGAACGCAACAGCGTGATTATCCGTGACGGCGAGAAGTCCTATCGTTTGAATGGTGCCGGAATATAGAATTCCGCCTACTTTCGACTAAATATTATATATTACGGATATGATTTCACGTTCTATCTTTTCGTTTTGTTTTGTAGTAGTTTTATCGATGCTTTTCTTGTTGCCTAAGGAGGCTTGTGCCTTTGAACCTGCAATGCCGCTAGGAACGGGCTTCTCCACGAACAGCGGAATGGAAAAAATTTTTGAAGAAAAGATTATTTCGCTTATTTCGAAAAGGATGGAGCTCCCTTCGGTGCGTTCGAAGCTTGAAAAACCAAGTGGCAAATTTGTTCCAGTGTATGGATATGTATTGGATGTAAATGATGAACGTTTTTTGGATGTGGATGTTGATGATAACTTGTTTGCATCGGAAAATCTTTTTGACGAGCTGAACCGTCAAATGATGTTGAAGAACGAAATCCTTTTGCAAAAGGCGACTCCGGATGTCCGTAATACGTACAAACATCTTATGAACAGGTTTAATTTTATCAACATGGAATGGATAAAAATCCATGTTGATTATTATTATGATCGAAGCCAAAAGAGGTGGGTCCGTCCTGCTACGGGTGATTCCATTGTAACCATGACGATGATTGTCAAGTCGGGATATTTCCTTTATCAGGACCGCGATTCCGTCATTGACATAAGACGTTACGGCTATTATATACCGAGTTCGAACATAAAAAGAATATTTTTCGGTGACGGCTATTCCGAAGTTCTTCAGGGCAATCCGGACGATGTTTCGCCTGACGCAAAGAAGGTTTTGCCATATAAGCTGGTCGAAAAGATTTCGCAGGATAAAAAAGTCGATGACCGCAACCGCAAAAAAGTAAGGTCTCTACTGAAGAATAGAGAATTTTCGACCATACCGTTTATTGTTAAGGAAGTGGACGAATATTGCAAGACAAATTCGTGCACTGATACGGCCGGTTATAGACGTTATTTGAATACGCTGGACTTGCTTTATAAGAGCGGCATTTTCAGCCGTTTCTAAGCGCTCGGTTCAGCTACTTGCTTTCCACTAAATTCACAAATTCGCGACAGACGGCTTCGGGATCAGGCTTTCCGAAGATAGCACTTCCGACGACGAACACATTTGCGCCCGCTTCCTTGCATTTGAGGATGTTGTCGAGCTTCACGCCACCGTCAATCTGGATATCGAGTTCCGGCTTGAGTGCGCGAAGTTCGCGAATCTTGTCGAGACAATAGGGAATCAGGCTTTGGCCGCCGAATCCTGGGTTCACGGACATGATGAGCACCATATCGACGATGTCGAGTACGTACTTGATGCTTTCTAGAGGTGTTGCCGGGTTGATGGCCACCGCGGGCTTGACGCCGAGTTCTGCAATCTGGTGCAACAGACGGTCGAGGTGATTCGTCGTTTCGGCGTGCACGCTGATGATGCTTGCGCCTGCTTTAGCAAATTCGCCCACGTATTTTTCGGGATTCTCGATCATCAGGTGGCAATCGAGCGGGAGCTTGGTGCCTTTCTTCACGCAGGCGGAAATGCCTGGACCGAAACTGATGTTCGGGACAAAGTGCCCGTCCATGATGTCGAGGTGGACGAGACCGGCGCCTCCGTTTTCGATGGCCTTGAGGCCGTTGCCGAGTTCGAGGAAGTTTGCGTTCAAGACGCTTGGAGCGATGATTTGTTTTAGCATGTAGAAAATGTAGCAAAATATCTAGGAAATTAAATTTTTTTTTACTAAATTTTAGGTCACTAAGAATAAGAGGAGATTAACTATGCCAAAAAATTCTAAAATTGTCGATGTAAAACCGGCTGCAAAGAAGACGGCTGCGGTGAAGGCTCCGAAAGCCACTCCGGCAAAAGAAACCAAAACCGTTGCAAAGAAGGTCGCTAAGCCTGCAAAGGCCGCTGCTCCCAAAAAAGTCGCTGTCGAGTTCGTAGCGGATTGCCCGCTTGCTACGACCGTATCCGTTGCTGGTTCTTTTAACGATTGGGCTATCGATAAAAACATGCTCAAGAAGAACAAGAAGACGGGCCTTTGGGCTGCAAAGATTTCCCTCGTTCCTGGCGATTACGAATACAAGTTTGTTTGTGACGGCAAGAACTGGGATGAAGGCGAAAATAAAATCAAGCACGTGTAAATAAGACAGAAAAAGCCGCATAGCGGCTATAGACGAAAAATGCCCGCCGTATCGGCGGGCGAAAAATGTCAGACTATCGTTCGCCGGCAGACATGTCGGCGTTCTTTTTATTCTTCATCTGGTTCTTGTGGTCGTACATGGAGGCGTCAGCCCGCTTGAATACGTCCATTACGCTCTTGTCCTTCGTGGCGTCGAAATCCGCCATGCCCGCCGCAAAAGAGATGCTTTCGGTGGGGGCGAACACCTTGTTGTTGATGCAGGACTTCAGTTTTTCGAAAAGCACTATGCGGTTGTCGTATTCCGTATCGAACAGGATGATGACAAATTCATCGCCGCCGGTTCGATAGACGGGACTGTGCTTGAACGTGTTGCAGAATACCTTGCAGCAGTTCTTGATGTAAGCGCTACCCATATCGTGTCCGAACGAATCGTTGATGAATTTTAAGTTGTTCACATCGCATTCTATAATGGCGAACTTCAAATCGTCCTTGGTCTTTATCTCGTTGTTGATAAGCTCGCACTTTGCCTTGAAAGCGACTGCGCTCCCGACTCCTGTAAGAGGGTCCTTGTTTGCAATGAGCATTGTATGCTGGAGGTCTTTCTGTAGTTTCTTGGCGACGACTTCGAGGCTGTGTTCTTCTTCGACGTTGATGATGCCAACGATAAACGACTGCGTGTTGCTCTTGTCGCTTGCTATTTTCAAGCGATAATGTTCCGGGTACCCGTTAACGTTTGCAAAGAACGGAATGGTGTAATGCGTGGAAGTCTTTAACAGTTCGATGCATTTTTCCAGAGTCGATCTTTCGATGAATCCGCTCATTTCGTTGGGAATGTAAATGCGTCTCATCAAGTTGTCGAAAATCTTTGGATCGGTAGATTCGCGGCCTTCCCAGAGGAGCGGGGCGAACTTGTCGCTCACCTGGTAGTATTTCGCCTGATTCTTGACGAGATCGACATAGACGACCAAATCATAGTCCGACGAAAGCCCAGCGATAATGACCGCTTTCTGCGAGAGGTCTCTGTTCCGGCTCATTTGCGTAATGAAGAATGCGTAGATAATGCAGCAGCCGAGCATTGAACCGATGGAATTGCAGGGCGCGAACGGGAACTTTATCTGGAAAATACCGCAGAGGATAGGCGCAAAAATGAACAGGAACGCAGTAAAGTAGCGTCGCTTGGTGTTCATGTCCATGGTCTTGTGGATTTTGAACGCAATGAAGAGCCCCGTGATGAAGAACGTAAAATACTGGCTGTAGAAAAGCAGGTCTATGTCTGGGCTTGTTGTGTAATAACCGTTTTCGCTTATGTTGAAAATGGACTTGGACTCGAAGTTCATCCCGAGCAGCACGAACTGGAACAGCACGAGAGCTATTGCAAGGGCCTTTGCAGGAATTGCCTTGTTACGTCCCATGTGGATGAAATTCAAAATGTAGTTGAGCCAAATGAAGGCCGATATTGCCGTGGCCGCATGAAAAACCGTTGACGAAATAAAGAATAGGTCGTTGTTCTGGATGACGCCGCTCCCGATAAATCCCCATAAGCCGTCCTGGAGGCAAAATAGCGTGACCCAGTTGGAAAGGAAAAGGAAGTCTTTATCGGTCTGTTCGCTTTCGTCCAATACAAGCTTGAACTGATTCCTGAAAATCAGCAGGACGATAAAACACGTAAAAGCTAGGACTGAGTATAGAGGATGTGGCATAGGACTATCTCATATTATATCATGAAATATAAGTTTTTTATAAATATATTGCATTTTCTATGGAAATTTTGTTCCATATCACCTTAAGGATACTTTTGTTTGAGGCAATCTATTGACTTTTGAGTTTGTATAATTGATATTATTAAGTGAATGTCTAACAAGGAGTTCAATAATGAAGACCAATAGTTTTTTTCTAGGTGCTGTTCTTGGTGCCGCAGCTACCGTTGCGTTCACGAAGAAGTTTTTTAATTGCTGTTCCTGCGAAGAAAAATGCGACTCTTGCGACAATCCAGTTTCGAAAGAAGTCGAAGGTGATGCTGTCAAGAAGGAAACAGATGAGACTCCCGAAAAGAAGGATTCAAACGCCACGATCGAGCAACTTCGCAACTCCATAGAAAGCCTCCGCAAGGAACTGAGCAGCCGCATCGAATCGGAGCAGACTTTCGCTGCCAAGTGCGAAGACCTCAAGGAACAAGTGGCGAAGCAAAGTGTCGAAATCAATAATTTGAAAAACGTCTGCGAAATGCAGGATAGCCGCAACAAGAAACTCGAAGAAGAACTGGCGAACAAAGCCAAGAAGTAAAAAAGAAGCCGCTTTACAGCGGCCTTTTTAGTGTCGTCGTGATTTTCATCAGTCGTCTTACACTGCTGCTCTTACAGCGTTAAGCAGCTTTGTGAGATTTGTTTCGATGGTTATCCAGTCGCCTGATTTCATTTGTTCTACATTGAAAATGCTTGCTCCGAACGAGAGCAGGTTTGCGCCGGCCTTGAGATAGCTAGCTGCGTTTTCTGCGTTCACGCCGCCACAAGCCATCAATGGAATGTCGCGGAACGGCCCGCGCAAAGCCTTGATGTAATCCGGTCCGCCGACGCAATTTATTGGGAATATTTTGACGGCTGTTGCGCCCAAGTCGTAGGCCTTCTGCACCTCGGTCGGTGTGAGCGCGCCCGGGATAATCGGGATGCCTGCGGTACTGGACAGTCTGATGACTTCGTGTCGCGTATTCGGTGTGACGAGAAATTCCGCACCTGCGGCAATAGCCTTTTCCACGTCGCTCCCGTGACGCACTGTTCCTGCGCCGACTTTTATATCGAGAGGTCTCGCGTAAGACTTGAGCTTTGCGATAATTTCTGTTGCGGCGGCTGTGTTCATCGTGACTTCAATCGCCTTGAGTCCGCATTTGGCAGCTGCATTGACACACGCTTCTTCGGCGCCCTGTGGAATGTCGCGGAGAATGCCCACGACCGGCATCGGTTGTAAAAATTCAAGGAAATTCATGACTTTAAAATAGATTATAGACGAGAGACGAGGGATGAATGAAAACAAAAAAGTGTTGTTTTTGTTGTTTACAAAGAATGTAAAAAGGCGGACGTAAGCCCGCCTGTTTTTTTCTAATTCCTATAACCTACTCAAACCTTAACGCTTCAATTGGATCGAGCCTGCTTGCCTTGCGGGCGGGGTACCATCCGAAGAATACGCCTGTGGCGCAGCAGACACCGAAGCTCACGAAAACGCTCGTGATGGAAATGCTCATGGGCCAGTTCATCACGCTCTTGATGATTTCCGAGGCAGCAATGCCAATGCCAATGCCGATGGAGCCGCCGAGAAGGCTAATCAAGATGGATTCGATGAGGAATTGTAGCAGGATGTCCTTGCCGCGGGCACCGATAGCCATGCGCAGCCCGATTTCCTTGGTGCGTTCGGTCACGGAAACGTACATGATGTTCATGATTCCGATACCGCCTACTAACAAACTAATTCCAGCAATGGCGGTGAGCACGAGCGAGAGCATGTCGGAGGTGCTTGTGACGGTCTGGATCATTTCTTCTTGCGTAAAGACGCGGAACGGGTCGGTGGGTTTAGTCCAGCTGCGGCGTTCCTTGAGGATGTTCATGATTTCTTCGGTCGCCTTGGCGGCGTAGCCTTCGCCGATGGAGTTCGCGTAGATTTGGCGGATGCTTGTCGTCGAGGAGAATCGCCTCATCACGGTCTGGTACGGCGTGAAGATGACGTCGTCCTGGTCCTGCCCGAAATCGCCGGAGCCTTTCGCTTTCAAGGTCCCGATGACTTTCAGCGGAATGTTCTTGTAGCGGATGGTTTTGCCGATGGGGTTTTCGCCTCCAAAGAGGTTCCTCACGACGGCTTGCCCAACGACGCAGACTTTGGCCATGCGGTCGGCTTCGTCATCGAACATCACACCGTCTTCGATTTCGTAGTTGCGGATTTTGAGGTAGTCCGCGGAAATGCCAGAGAGCGTGGTGGGGGAGTTGTTGTTGCCGACAATTGCTTGCCCGCCAACGCTGACCATGGGAGAAACTCCGTTGATGTAGGTCGCTTTTTCGCGGATAGCGATGACGTCTTCTTCTTCGAGCATTTCCGTCGATTCGGATTGCACGCCTCCGCGCCGGCTCTGGTTCGGCATGATGGTGATGGCGTTTGTTCCCATGGCGGTCATCTGTTCCTTGATGGATTGCTTGGAGCCTTCACCCATGGCGACCATGGTGATAACAGCCGCAACACCGATGACGATGCCGAGAACGGAAAGGAATGTGCGCATGCGGTTTCGCAGCAGTGCACGGATTGCAATTTTGACTAAAGTAAATGGATTCATAATATTTTTAGATGATAGACGAGAGACGAAAGACGAGAGATGGGTAATCGTGGCTTCGCCGCCTAGTGTCCTTTCGTCTAATCTTCCTCCTCAAATGTTTCCGGGGGTGGCAGTGCTTCGAACGCTTCTTTCGCGTCTTGCACGGTTTCGTTAATGACATCTTTTTTCACTAAACCGTCCCTAAGGGTGATTGTACGGGTCGAAAAAGTCGCAATGTCCGGTTCGTGCGTAACGAATGCGATTGTCTTCCCCTGCCGGTTCAGTTCCTGGAATATCATCATGATTTCGTAACTGGTGCGGGTGTCGAGATTTCCGGTCGCTTCGTCGGCGAGTATAATCACGGGGTCGTTGACCAAAGCGCGTGCGATGGCGACTCGCTGTTGCTGACCGCCCGAAAGCTGGTTCGGCAGATGGTTCATGCGGCCTTCGAGCCCGACTCTCTTGAGTGCTTCGATGGCCCGATGGTGGCGTTCCGCTGCCGATATGGCCGGGTTATATAATAATGGAAGTTCCACGTTCTCGATAGCGGTCGTGCGGCTGAGCAGGTTGTAGCTCTGGAATACGAACCCGATTTTTTGACTGCGAATTTTTGCCAGCGCATCGCGTTTCAGGGTCTCGGTGTGTTCTCCATCTAATATATAGTGCCCGGATGTCGGTCTGTCCATGCAGCCAAGAATGTTCAGCATGGTGGATTTGCCGGACCCCGAGGTCCCCATGATGGTGACGAATTCACCACTATAAATATCGTAGCTCACTCCGCGTAGCGCATGCACGGTTTCGGTTCCCATTTTGAAATCGCGGCGCAAGTTTTGAATAGAAAGGATGGGTGTTTTGGTTTGCATAAAGACCTTGTTTCTTGCTTGTTGGATGCTCTAACCCGTTGATTAGGTTGCTTTTACGTCGCAAAAGCATGAATTTTTTTTGTTTTTTAGCTGAATAAGTATAAAAACATGGAATTCTCGTATGATTATTATGTTTCTGGACATAAACGTTAATTTTTTTTTTATTTTATATTCCGACTTGGACCACCCTTGGTGGTTGGTTCTGCGTCCTTGGAGATTTTAATGAACGAGAAAACGCCTCAGAATGTTTCGAACAAGTCGAATGACGACGAAATCGATATTCTTGAGATATTGGTGTACTTGAAGAGCAAGTGGAAATTCTTGCTTGTATTTTTGATTTTAGGTATTGCTTTTGGTGGGCTTGTTGCGAAGTGGATTCGCCCGTCTTATAAGAGCGACATACTCCTCCAGGTAAATGTCAAGGGAAATAAACAGGGTCTCGCTCTTAGTGAAATGGGCGCCCTTTTGGATGTTTCCACCCCGTCTGCTGCCGAAATGGAACTCATCAAGAGCCGCGTCGTTTTGGATCAGGTGGTCCAGGATGAGAGGCTTTGTTTCTCTGCCGTTCCGCAGGACAAGATGGACCGCCTCCTGCAGCGCGAAGGTCGTATGGACCTCGAACTGTTGCAGGTTCCGCGTGCTTTCGTCGAGGCGAAGGGTAAGCTTTTTGCCCGTGTGACTGCGGATTCCAGCGCATATGAAGTGTATGAGAAGGAAGATGGCGAAGTTGTCACATTGTTGTCCGGCGAGGTGGGTGAAACTTACCGTAAGCCATTTGCTGGTGATACTTTAGTTATCTGTGTCAGAGCCTTGACCGCGACCGTTGGTCAGACCTTCTTGCTCTCGGCATCTCATCCGCAGGAAGCCGCCGCTGGACTGCTCAAAGGGCTCAGCATTTCGGAAGAAGGCAAGAACTCCGGCATTATTAGGGTGTCTCTCGAAAATCGCTACGCCGACAGAGTTGCTGCTATTTTGAACACTATTGCAAATACGTATTTGAAACAGAATATCGAGATGCGTAGTGCCGAAGCAAAAAAAACGTTGGCCTTCCTGGAAGAACAACTGCCGGGTGTCAAGGCGAAGTTGGATTCGGCCGAACAGAAGCTTACCTCGTTCCGCCATTCCAAGGGAACCATTGACCTTACGGGTGAAACCCGTCTGCATCTTGAAAAGGACGTGACTCTCCAGCAACGTATGCTCGAACTCGAACAGAAAAAGCAGGAAGCGTTGCGCTTGTTCCGTGCCGAACATCCGACTGTCCGCACGATTGAAGAACAACAGGCTAAGCTCCGTCAGGAATTGGCTAAACAGCAGCGTTCTGCGGCCAGTTTGCCAGTTGTGCAGCAGGAAGTTCTATCGCTGCAAGAAGAAGTGGAAGTTAATAACAGACTCTATACGAACCTGTTGAACAATATCCAGCAGTTGCGCGTGGTGCAGGCTGGTGAAGTCGGTAACGTCCGCATCGTGGATCAGGCCTACGCTCCGCTCAAGCCAAGTAAGCCGAACCGCAAGCTGGTGTTCTGTGGCGTCGTGTTTGCGTTCTTGCTTTTGGGTTGTTTTATCGTCTATGTGCGCCGCATGCTCTCGAATGGCGTTTGCAGCAGCAGTGAAGTCGAGCAGGCTACAGGTATTGGCGTCTATGGCAAGCTTCCGATGCTTGAAGGCAAGACTCAGAATAATGTGTATAAGCCCTGTGTTTCCGAAAAGCCGGACGACCCGTTTGCCGAAGGTATTCGCGCCCTTCGCACGGCTCTTGAATTTTCTGTCTTCACTGATGGGAAGAAAGTCCTTATGGTTTCCGGCCTTGTGCAGGGTGTCGGTAAGTCTTTTGTCTCTACGAATCTTGCGGCATCGTTTGCGATGTCCGGCAAAAAGATTCTGCTTGTTGATATGGACCTTCGTCGTGGTCACTTGTTTAAGCACAGCCAGAAGGGCTTGTGCGAAATGCTCGAAAAGGAATCCTACACGGATGAATTCGTTGTCAAGGTGACGGATAATTTCCATGTCTTAGGTTCTGGAGCCCGCGTCGTGAATCCGGGCGGACTTTTGAGCAGTTCTAGATTTAGCGCTTTCCTTGATGCGTTCAAGGATAAGTATGACTTGATTGTTCTGGATACTCCTCCGGTATTCCAGTGCAGTGACGCTTTGCTTGTCGAAAAGCATGCGGATTATCTGTTGTGTGTTTTGAAGCATGCAGCTCATACCATTGAAAGCATCCAAGATGCCTTGAATACTTTTGACCGCAGCACGGAAACACCGTTGCAGAAGGCTTTCGTCTTCAACAAGTGTGAACGTCATGCGGGGTACGGCTATGGCAGCTATTACGGCTACTATGGCTACCACAAGAAATATTAACCAATAACAAGGAGAATAGATGAAAAAAATAGTCGCAATGTCTCTCTTGGCCGGTAGCTTCGCTTTCGCGCAGTCCGGCCTGATGGGCGGAGCCGATGGTCTTAACCAGAAAACAGCTCAAACCCTCGGTCAGGGTGGTTTCGCAGTTGGTTTCGGTGGCCAGGTTTCCTATGATTCATGGTCCCTCTCTCGCGGAGGCCAGGTCAGCAAGGATGGAAAGCTAGGCGCTTTCCGTGAAAGTGACGGAAGCTTGACTGCAAATATCAATTTTGCAGCTGGCGTTACGGACTTCATGGATGTGGGTCTTATGCTTCCTCTCTACTATGACCATGCCAATACCGACAAGTTGCCGGAAGGCGACATGTGGAAGGCTAGCCGTGGTGACCTCGAACTCTGGGCAAAGGCAAAGCTCCCGCTCGATGAAATGACCGATGGCATCTTCAATGCTGCTGTCGCCGCTCAGTTCTACTTCCCCACTGGCGACAAGTCCGTGGGTGTCCGTCCGCGTCATGCTTGGTTCTTGCATGCCAAGGGCGGTGAAACCCATCCGTACGGCCTCCGCAACATGGCTTTCGGTGGTGAATTGATCCTCACTCTCGACCTCCAGAAGGTTGGTGCTCCGCTCCGTATCAATGGTAACGTTGGTTTTGTTGGCACTGTGACGAAGGGTTCTAACACCTTGGTTTATGGTGGTGGCATCAACGTATTCCCGACCGATTGGATGGACATCTTCTTCGAAGCTAACGGTGAATTCCGTGTCGAAAAGGGTGAATATCCACGTGATCCGGGTTATGACCCGTTCACTCTTACCCCGGGTCTTCGTTTCCATCTCCCGGCCAACATTGATATCGCCCTCGGTCTCGATGTCGGTATCCGTTCCTTCTCTAAGGGCTGGGACTGGGAAGACGAAATGCACGCTGTTGAGTCTTACGTGTTGCACTATAGTGACAAGCATGGTAAGGAAATCGTGTACGGCTATACCCCGACTCCGCGCTTTGCAGGTACCGCATCTCTCGTCTGGCGCTTCGGCAATGTCCGTGGTGCTGATGAAGACAACGATGGCGTAGCCAACAACATCGACCAGTGCGCAGGCACTCCGGCAGGTGCTGTTGTTGACGCTAACGGTTGCCCGCTTGACGGCGACAACGACGGTGTCTTCGATGGTATTGACCAGTGCGCTGAAACTCCGGCTGGTGCTGTTGTTGACGCTGCTGGCTGCCCGTCTGACGCTGACAATGATGGTGTCTTCGACGGTATCGACCAGTGCGCTGAAACTCCGGCTGGTGTAACTGTTGACGCTAAGGGTTGCCCGGTTGACTCCGACAATGACGGCATCGCTGATTACCTCGACAAGTGCCCGAACACTGCTTCTGGCGCTCCGATTGATGCTAACGGTTGCCCGCTCGACTCTGACAATGACGGCGTTGCTGATTACCTCGACCAGTGCGCTAATACTCAGTCTGGTATTGCTGTTGACGCTAAGGGTTGCCCGGTTGACTCCGACAACGACGGCGTTGCTGACTACCTCGACAAGTGCCCGAACACCGCTGCTGGCCTCCCGGTCAATGCAGATGGTTGCAGCCCGGACGAAGACAAGGACGGCGTACCTGATGCTCTCGACAAGTGCCCGGCAACTGCTGCTGGTATCTCTGTTGACGAAGTTGGTTGCCCGGTTGACTCCGACAAGGACGGCGTACCTGATCACCTCGACAAGTGCCCGAACACTCTCGTTGGCGTCGCTGTCGATAAGAAGGGTTGCCCGAACAAGAACCAGGATCTCGAAAATTTGAAGAAGGGTATCCAGTTCAGGACCGGTTCTGCTAAGCTCACTGCAAGCAGCAACAAGACCTTGAACAACATCGCTAAGTTGATGAAGAAGCTCCCGAACGTCAACCTCGAAATCCAGGGCCATACCGACGATACCGGTAAGGAAGAAAGGAACAAGGTTATTTCCGAACAGCGTGCACAGGCTGTCGTCAAGTATCTCGTCAAGAAGGGCATCAGCAGTGATCGTCTCCGCGCTGTCGGTTACGGTTCTGACAAGCCGATTGCAGATAACAAGACGAAGAAGGGCCGCAAGCTCAACCGCCGTGTTGAACTCGTTCCGTTCGAAAAGTAATCTTCGAATCTGACTAAGAACTAAAAAGGGGCGTCCGCAAGGGCGCCCTTTTTGTATATGCTGAATGTTATTAGTTGCAGTGAATGTGCGGCGTAATTGAAGAAACAGCGCAAAAAAAAGCGCACGGATAATCCATGCGCCTTTCTAAATAGAGATCTTTATAAGTAAATGTGGGGTGTTTTAATTAATGATATTGTTGTCGTATGGCAGCGAGAGAATAAAGCGTCGGCCAAGGTATTGTCTTCGCAGTAGCGTGCAAAACGAGAGTCGCGGGCGACTGCTTGCAGGCGCACATGACCGAGTGAAGCCGCTGACGCCGTAGGCGTCAACTCCGAGCTGGGGCCCCGCCCGCATGACGTACTTTTTTCATTTTAAAAAGGTATTTAGGCGTTAGCCTACTTTTTAAACACCCATTTCTTGTAGAGGGTAAAGCTTACTAGCACATAGACGACGTTTGCGATGATGTTTGCAAAATAGGTCGGTTTCATGAATCTCGAAATGAATTCAGTGAAGCCAGTGCACCAGGTTGCGTTTTCGAGAATATAGACACTCCCTTCGAGAACGAGCAGGTTAATCGCGTATGAGCAGAGGAATACGATGACGAAACGTGTAAATTCAGCGCGTTTCCTGTTTTTACTCTCGAAGTTCCAGATGCGGTTCATGATGTAGCTGTTGATGCCGCCGGCGACGAATCCCAAAAAGTTCGAAAGCTCCAAGTTCCAGTCGAGGATTTGATGTAGAATCCAGACTGTGGCAAGTGTAATCAAAGTGTTTATTACACCGATGATATTGTATTTGATGAAGTGTTTCACGGCGGTAAAAATACTATTTTTTGCGCCATGAATTGGATTACTGGTAAAAAATGCAGTGCCGCCGAAGCGGCTGAAATGATTCATAATGGCGATGTTCTCGGGGTTTCAGGATTTACTTTGGCTGGATACCCCAAGGCGGTTCCACTGGCGATTGCTGCACGGGCAGAAAAGCTCCATGAAGCGGGCCAGGAATTCAAGGTGACACTTTTTGCGGGCGCCTCGACGGGCGATAGTTGTGACGGCGCTCTTGCGCGCGCGAAGGCTTTGTCGCTTCGCATGCCGTACCAGTCAAATCCGAGTCTGCGCAAGGCGATTAACGATGGCAGTATTCACTACATCGATGCGCACCTGGGCAAGATGGGCTACCTTGTGCGTACTGGGGCCGTCCCTGCGCCGACGGTTGCTATTATCGAAGTTTCTGCGATTTTGCCGGATGGTCGCGTTTGCCTTTCGACGTCGGGCGGAAATTCGGTCTGCTATTTGGAAATGGCCCCGAAGATTATTCTGGAACTGAATACGCGTCTGGGCGATAGTTGCATCGGTGTGCATGACAATGCTCTTCCTGAACTCCCGCCCCATGCGAAACCGCTTGCCATTTATAGCGCCGGCGACCGCGTCGGTGACGAATTTGTCCGCATCGACCCGAACAAGGTTATAGCGATTGTTGAAAATGATGCGTACGATGAAGTGACCCCGTTCGTGGAACCTGATGAAGTTTCGAAGAACATTGGCGAACGCATTTTGGACTTTATCCGCTTTGAAGAATCGCATGGCAGACTTCCGAAGGGGCTTGCTTACCAGAGTGGTGTGGGCAAGGTGGCTAATGCGGTTCTCTGCGCGATGGCCGACGACGAACGCCTTGGTCAAATTGACCTTTACACTGAAGTTATTCAAGAAGCCGTGCTCCCGCTCCTCAAGAAAGGCAAGCTGGGTATTGCCTCGGGAACGGCTCTCACGCTTTCGCAGGCGGCACAGAAAGAATTTGTTGAAAATAGCGCGGATTGGAAAAAGCATTTTGTGCTCCGCCAGCAGGAAGTGAGCAATAGTCCCGATGTGATTCGCCGCCTGGGCGTGATTTCCATGAATACGGCGCTCGAAGTCGATATTTTCGGTAACGTGAACAGTTCGCTTGTCTGCGGTTCGGCCATGATGAACGGCATCGGTGGTTCTGCTGACTTTGCACGCAATTGCGCACTCGGATTTTTATCACGCCGTCTGTGGCGAAGGGCGGTGCTATTTCGAGCGTGGTTCCTTACGTGAGCCATGTCGATCATACCGATCACGATACGCAGATTTTTGTGACGGAGCAGGGGCTTGCAGACCTTCGCGGTTTGCCTGTCGAAGAACGCGCCCGCCTGATTATCAAGAACTGCGCCCATCCGGATTACCGTGACGAACTCACGGATGTTCTGGAATACGGCATCAAGCATGCGAAGGGAATTCACTTGCCGCTAGCTCTTTCCCGTGCGTTCGAGATGCATACCCGTTTTTTGGAAACGGGCAAGATGCTGTAAACGTTATTCCCCGATAATAGTACTGAACCCGACAAGGGCGTGTCTGGTTGAATCCATGTACCCTTGGAAATAGACGAGTGAGCGCTTCTTGTCTAGTGGTTTGCAGTGTAGTGGGCTGAGCGGGAGCGTGTATTCCATCTCGTATTTTTCGGGATTTTCACAAAAGTTCGGGTGCTCCCGTAAAAAACGTTCCGTTCTGGCTTTTAGAACGTTGTATTCGAAATAGAGTTCGTCGTATTTCTTGTCTGTGATAAAGGCCTTGTTCGCTGTGCTATAGAGGTTCATCGCCAAGGTGAAGAATAGCCCAGAAAGCGCCATAGTCGTGACGAGTTCGATTAAAGTAAATCCGCATTTGTTTGTACGTTTCATTTGTTCGCTCCATAAGTGCAATAGTGGAGCGTGCGTGTGGAATCAGCTTTGCGGCGGACTGAAACGGCTCTGTAACACGATTCTTCGTTACCTTTTGAGACTGTTATGACTGTTTCCCAAAAATTTTCGCTTGCGTCAGTGTGTGTGACGATAGTGTCGTTTTCTATCGGTGTGGTCATTAATACAATTTTGCTTAATTCTTGCCCGTAATTGTCTAGCCACGCTTTGTTGGTTGTAGGATTCCTGTATAAGAAACCGACGATAAACACTCCGGTCGAGGTGAGTATGGCGATGCTGACAAGTACTTCGACAAGTGTGCTGCCAATTTTGCTGCATCTAGTTCTCATAGCTCGCCTCGCCACCTAAATAAATGATGTCGGGAAGGAACGTGTGAACAGACGTATCCCCTTTTATTTGCCCGTTTCTTAGGAATCCTCTCCAAAGCGTTTCACCTTCGTAGAACCCGAAATGGTAGGCTATCATTTGTCCGTTCAGTTTTCCGCTGAAATTGACCATGCCTCTTGAAATGACATTGCCGCGAATATCTGCGTTTTCACCGATGGTTACGGGAATTCCCTTCATGGTCTCGTCCCAGTTGTCGCCCATGAATAAAATAAGGATGTTAGATGCTTTTAGCTTATCAATGTTCAAGAATCCAGTGTATTCGACTTCGTCGGTTTTGCGTCCTTGAAGAACTAGATTGATTAGGTAATCTTGGTTCCGTTTTAATGACACTTCAAGTGTGTCTTGTGCAAAAAAAGTCCCCGAAAGTAAGACGCTGTCATTTAACGTTATTGTCCTGGCAATGATGCTTGCTTTGAGAGTGCTTGCGCGCTCTCTCAAAAAGATTTTATCGGCAATAATGTTGCATCGGTTACATCGACTGTCGCCTTGCATAGTGACGATGCGGCAATTCAATTCTTCGGGGACGACTTCTGTTCCGTCAAAAACGCAACGATCCTTTTCGAACGACTTGGCGAATTGCTCGCGAGTGAGCTCCGGAAAAAACTTAAGTGTATCAAAATAGGCAAGAGTGTCTCCGACATATACAGTGTCGAAAAAAGCTTCTTTTTCGGCTCGCATCTTGTAATGGCTACTATATGAAATAGTCCCGTTCTGTAATGCGGAACCTCCTTCAATGAGGGCTTTGCCGACTAAGCTTACGTTCGCTTGGGCTGCAAGTAAAGTCAGTGCTGGGCGATTGGGTGGAACAAATCCCGTATATGCATTGAAACTCCGTGATGAATCGTGATTGAAAATTTGGAGTTTGGCGAAAGCCCCTGCCTGTATTTGAGAAAGAGAAAAACGGATGCAGCTGTCATTGCTTGTGTGCTGAAGACTGTCGGTTCGCCATGGGCCGTGTTCGTTTTGCATTCGGTAAAATGCATAATTGACGCCGCTTTCTAGCTCAAGTGTCGCCTGTGCATCAGAAAACCTTTTGAATGATTCGATTCGCTCGTTTTTGACCATTGTGTAAAACGAGGAAGTGAGAAAACCAATGACGACGAGAATGCCTATGGTGAGGGGGAGCGTGAACCCGCGCTTGTTCGCCGTCTTTTGCATTTGCCTAAATCATAGCCTCTGAAGCGATTTCGGCTTCTGTAGTGAGCCCCAGTGAAACCTTGTCTGCTCCGTCCATGGCTAGTGTCTTCATGCCTTCGTCGATGGCGACTCGGCGAAGTTCCGCATTTGATGTGCCTTTATGAACCATCTCTCGGAGAGTCTCTGTCATGGGCATCATTTCGAAAATGCCGACTCGGCCTTTGTATCCACTGCCTCCACAAACGAGACAGTTTGGATCCTTGCCTCCGCATTTTGGACAAACTTTACGGACAAGCCTTTGTGCCATAATAAAGTTTACAGCGGAGGCTACAAGGAACGGTTCCACACCCATGTCAATCAGTCGCACGATAGCAGAGGGGGCGTCGTTCGTATGGAGCGTACTGAATACCAAGTGGCCAGTGAGTGCGGCACGGATAGCAAGTTCTGCAGTTTCACTGTCTCGGATTTCACCGACCATGATTACATCTGGGTCTTGACGGAGAAGCGTACGCAGAGTAGCTGCAAAGGTCAGGTCTATCTTTGGATTGACTGCCGTCTGCGTGATTCCATCTAGTTTGTATTCAATTGGCTCCTCGATTGTTGAAATGTTCAATTCCGGACTTTTGATCATCTGCAAAAGCGTATAAAGCGTAGTCGTCTTGCCGCTACCCGTCGGGCCAGTAATCAGGAACATCCCGTAAGGCTTGTGAATCTCGTTTTCGCACAGTCCAATCTGTGCCGGAGTCATACCAAGAGAATCCAACTTGAGAATAATCTTGCCTTTGTCCAAAAGACGCAATACCATTTTTTGTCCATATTCCGTGGGCAATGCAGATACGCGGATATCGACCGCCTTGCTACCGTCGTCAAAGTGGATTCTTCCGTCTTGCGGTCGGCGTTTTTCGGCAATGTCGATGCTCGCCATAATTTTGAGACGCGACGTTATTTCAGAAATGGCTCGTAGCGGGAGCTTCCGTGCTATTTTCAATACGCCGTCTTTACGGAATCGCACAAGGAAGGACTTTTCGCCGGGCTCGAAATGGATGTCGGATACGCCAGTGTGCATGGCTTCGGAAATTATTTCGTTGACCATGCGTATTGCGGGGGCGTTTGCCTTGTTGCCCAGAGTTCCCATGCCGAAAACAGGAATTGCCCTTTCGGCAAAGGTGTTTATCCATTGTATAACTTTGTCTTCGTCCGCTTTTACAGGCTTGATGTAAACGCCCGCAGCAACTTGAATGTCGTTGATCAGCTCGAAATCATCCGTGTCAGTCATGGCTACGGTCAGTCGCTTTGTTTCTTCGCTGTAGTCCACAGGGATGACAGAATACCGAACCATAAGCTCTTGCGGTAAAAAACGCAAAGCTGTTTGCGGTGGCGGATTCTTGAGCTCGAAAGACATCTTACTTCTTTGTCGAATCGACCTTGGCCGTGTCTGTCGGAACAAGGAATATGCTGATTGAACGCAAAATCAAGTTCAATGTCGTATCGGCATTGCTGATGACATCCACCGTGTCTTTGGGAAAGTAACCATCTTTTGTGACGACAATCTGGTTGACGTAGCTCTCTTCGGACGGGAAAATTACCGTGCCACTGGAATTGGTTGTGAGCGTTTGTGCGGACTGGACTTCATTTGTCAGTTCGACTTTTGCCTTCTCTACGGCCTTGCCTGATATCTTGTCGGTGACGATAACCGTATAACGGACGGGAATGCGTGCGTCAGAATCGTCATCCTGAAGGCAGGAAGTCAAAAAAAATACGCAGAGGGCGAAAATAAGGTAAAATGCTTTGTTCAATGGGATAATCCTTGATGGTTTAAAATAAATGTAGAAAAAGTTTGTAGAGGGGACGGAACCGTTTGATTGTTTCTTGTAAATTTAAAGCCGATGAAAGTCGTCATCGGCTATGGACTAATGCTTTAAATTTAGAAAGCTATTTTGAGGAGGTTGACTAGATTTATTAAAAAAATATTTCTTTTAAAGTCACTGTTCCATTGAGAAGTTGGGTGCAAGCAGATGTGTACATGCTTCCTACAAAGGCCGCAGATTCCCCTGCTTGCAAATAATCGTCACAAGAAATCGTTAATCCATCACAAACGACATTCATACCTTCGTTTTTTTCTTTATTGCAAAAATAATTAAATTCTTGTTGTGAGATTCCGCTAAAAGTTTGCGTTGTGTGAATAATATTTTCTTTGAAAGCGTTATTTTCTGTCCAACTCCAGTTTTTAAATGTAATACTGATAGACGCAACATTTCCATCAACTAAGGCGTCGCAAGATTGCGGAATTTCTGTCCAGTCGATGCTGCCTGATTCTGGAAATTGTTGAGATGTTGGCTTGCTTGAAGAATCACCATCGCATGCATTAAATAACGATAGTGAAGCAAAAAGTGCGACCAGAATAATTTTTTTATTCATAAGTGATTTATGTTGTTTAATCTAATTTCAATAATAATTGAGCGTAATATAATATAATAAAGATTGAATGAACGATTTTTTTGTGCATAATGTGTAATTTTTTTTTACAAATTAAGTAATGACAAAATAATGTTTATTTTATAAATATTGACAACCAAATTAAGGAGTAAAAACAAATGAAAAAAATCTTATTCACAATCATGTTTGTTCTTGCGGTCTTTGCGAATGCAGATGGCCTTCTTGATGTAAATACTTATTGTAATGATGGCAAAAATCCGGTAACGAATGAGTACAATCAGCCGGGAATAACTGATACAAGTTGCGTTTTGGTTGCGACAAAGGTGAATCCAGGCTTTGACATGCCAGTTCCTGTTAGTGGAGGCATTCCATGGTTCTTCTTTGATTCTGGTACTACTATTAATATACCTGGTTATACGAAACCGGTTGGAATTCGTTTTTGTGTTTTCTCTGACGAAGCAAATTATAATGCTGTACAAGCCATTGTTCAGACAGCTTATGCGACTCGAGCCCCTGTATCAATAATCTTTTCAAACCCTACTCGAACCGGTAAACCTTATGATTTGGCAACATTCCATGCGAGGCGAGCAAATGATAAGAACTGTTTTAAAGCAGAAGATTTAAATGGCGATATTGTTTCAATCGTTTGTCCGATTGAGTCTATTCAATTAGGTTCGAATTAAACAATTGTGGGTGCTATGATACGCATGAAATTCTTCACCTTTATAGCAGTCTTGCTGCTTGTATCTCAGAATCTCTGGGCTACAGTTCATTCTGTTTCGCATAATGTTGCGACAGTTGTTAATTTACAAGATAACGACGAGATTCATCTTGTCAATTTCCCTGTTGGTTGGGGGTTCAGCAGGGTTGTTCTTGGTGTGAATTCGGTTCCTGCGTTGCAGTTGTCTGGTCATTTAGTTACGAATGGTTGTGATCATGAACTTCATGGTAATTATGAACAGGTCGATTTCGCCTTTACAGGGGATGAATCGATTGTGTATCATGGACCTGCACAGAACTTGCCAATACAATGGTGGGTTGATGCTAATCCCGTTGTATCTTCGTGTAATGAATCTGCGGATGTTACATTGTTAGACTCTATCCGCACCATTCTTTATAATTTTGCGGATTCTATTTACTCTGATAGAATCAAAGATTATATCGATTTGGGTGCATTGAATTCAGAAAAATTCTTTGAAGGAACTTCGGCTAATTTCAAAATTACCAATCTTCCCGATTGGTTCTATAACCGGTTGTTTGTACAAGTTGAGCCTATGGATGGTCGTGAATTGAATGGTGTAGCTATTGCGGGCAGTGGCAAAGTAGAAATTAAGGGGTATAGTAAAACGTTTTCTTTGAGTCAAAAAAATTCGTTTGCTCCAACTTTTGAAATAGCTTTTCCTGAGTATCGTAAGGTTAAGTTGAAATGGTGGGCGGAAGTTGGTGTCCCAGAAGAGACCGTGATTGAATCAAAAGAGACTATTCTTTCTTCCGACTCTGTAGAAGTTGAATACGCCTTTGGTGTAAATTCCTATTCGAAAAGTTCCGTAAAACTTGTTTTTGATAAGCGTAAATTCTCTGATGGCAAAGTTCCTGTGATAAAAAAACTTTCATTTGACCCACAAGGGCCAAATAGGTCTAATGATTTTGGTGTGCGAGGAGATATTTATGATTTTGATGCTAAGCTGAATCCTGGTGACAGTGTTGTTATCGCTATCCCGTTGAGTTCTGATTATCAACCTGGTGAAGATACGATTACGATTGAGCATTTTATCACTGAGGAAAATCGATGGATTGAAGAACCTGTTGATAGCATTGTTGGTAATTATGCGTATGTCAAGGTTGGTCATTTTAGCTGGTTTAGAAGTTTTTGTAGAGCTGTTGTGACTGTAGTGACGTACTCAAACCCTCTGGTTGCTGGATGCGCCGCTGTTTCAAAAACATGTCGAAAAACCGTTAATGGTGCAATTGATAAAACGGCAGATGTGATTGCTGATGTCTCTGTCGGTATTGTTAATGCTGCCAAGACGGTTGTAAAATGGATAGAAAAACTTGTCTGTCTTGATTTTGACTCTGATAAGGCGGTTGAATATTTTGGGACCGCTAAAAGAAAAGATTGGAACCCTAGTCAAGGAAAAATTAATACTAAATCTGTAAAGAATATGGGGTCGGATGTCTTGTTGGCTTTAGAAGGTAAAAGAATGTTCCCTCTTACAAAAATATCAGAAGCCGAATGTGGTGATAATGAGCCGTGTAAGTGGAATAAAACTAGAGATAACTTGGATGTTCTTCTTGCTGATGCTATTTTAGCACAATTCCCCCCGGATGCTGCGGATCCTCATTTGGGTATATCCAGATTTGTATTTACAGTCGATGATAATGGAAATGGAGTGATTGCAGATGGTCTTAATCCTGATGCTTCGTATAATTTTGATGATTACTTTATGATAAGTAGTGGTCTTGTTGAAGATGCAGCATGGTTTGTGAATGGAATTGATAAATGTATTGATGCTGTCAATATGAGTGGAAGGCGTATTCAAGGCGTTATTGATTATTTTAAATCATTAGGAAGCGGTTCTTATACTGACGCGTGCAAGGCTTACTTTAACATGATTGGTTTGAACCAAATTGACCATATGTCGGATATACCTGATTGCACTGAATTTCTTAGTCAGGCCGCTTATCAGCGTATTTTTGGTGAATGGATTATGTCAGGTCATCAAGATAAACTAATCAGTATTTCGGAAGCTATGGTTCGCATTTCGCTTCTTGCATGGCTGAAAAATGCGGATGGTTTCAGAGATTATGCTCTTACGAAATATAAGTCTGCTTATGACGGTATCATTGCTTGGCTTGATTTGGCTGGTCCATTCTTTGATTACAACAATATTTCGGTAAAGGCATATGGAAGTATTACTTTGTTTGAATACATGTTCTATGGTACTGATGAAAATTTAAAGATGGTGAATGGTGGCTTGAATCGCCATTATGGAGATAATGGAGGATTCTCGGAAGGTACTGGCTATTCTCAGTATATTTGGGATGACTTGACTTATGTTTTGTCTGCGTTAAAAGATGCATATAAAGATCAAAGTGAAATTCAGAATTTTAGTATCAATCATAAATTCCTAAAATCGCCTGATTACATGTTCGAATTCTCAAGACCTGTTGGCCTAAATGATAAACCTTATGGTTTGATTCCTGTAGAAGCCGATGATGGAGTTACATACAATCCTGATTATCGTGTGTGGGCGAAACTGAAGGACGATCCAAAATATCTTGCGATGTCCGAGGCGTATCCTTTAAGAGCTGCTGACCAAAAGATTAATCCGTTGGTTCCGTTTGGATTCCCTGATTATAACATGTATGGAAGTGCTGGAAAGGTAGTTCCGTATCGTGGAACTCTTTGGGGCGACTTTAAGGATGGTATAGGATTAATTACGGCTGTCAGTAATGAAGGGGATACTGTTGCTCTATCGATGATTGCCGAAAGCGGCAAAATGTGGGAGCGTGGACAGAGCCATGATCAACAGGACAATTTGTCTATAACTCTCACGAGTTCGAAGAAAGGTTTCTTGATTCAAGATCCTGGATATACAGGGTTTGGTAATCGGTCAACCAGCGATGGTTTCCATAATTATAATGACCATAATGTTTTGACAAATGACTATGGTCAGAGAGATAATCGTGTTATCCCATATACTGAATTGTGGTCGAGAGTTAATGATTTCTCTGGTGATTTCCCTGGTTTTGGACCGAATGTTTTAATAAGTGTTTTTGAGTTTGTATCTCTTTTCGCTGATTACGGTTACGAATACAGGGTCGAAGGAGGATATTCTGCTACTCTGTTCAATAGGATGATTAATGAACCGCAAAGCGGCGTGATAGGTTTCACGGCTCAAACACAATTGCTTAACCCGTGTGTCCCGCCAACCGCATGTGCCCCTGTTTACAATAATCGTACGATTATGTATTTTGGAAGCAGTTTTTGGGTAATAGATCGCCCCACAACAGCAGGATTGAAGTGGCATGCTAATTCACCATTGAGTACTTGGAACGATATAGGAATTCACTTAAATGTTTCTTCTCAAAATGATGAGATTTCTGCAACGGGTAATCATAATGACGTTTATCCTCAAAATAGTCTAAGAGGTGATTTTATAGGAAATAGTCTGCAAAATTACACATACACAGCTTATGATGCCAATGCACAGACTTACGTAATGAATTATGCTCTTGGAAATGAATCTTTTGAAAAAGATGGTTCTGAATGCCTGTCGGGATATCAATGCTTCACAAATCCGACTAAAACCTTGAAAGTTGTTGTTCCTCCTGCTGGTGGCAAATTTAAAGTGTGTGATGTTCTTGGTAGGGACGAGTGCTCCGGAGATGCCCGCTCAACTGGTATTACTATGTTTGCTAAGACTATGCTTGGCGAATGGACTACGCATTGGGTTCTTGATGGCGAGCTTACTGCTGTTGAAAATGGTGTCGAATTTCCAATAGTATCGGCAACCGTAGCGAGGTCGTACTATATATTTACTCGGCCTGATGGTACTGCGGTAAGTGGAAAGTTTAAGGGAACTTATCTTCCTGCTATCCCCATTCTTCTTTTGAAGTAATTTTGTTAATTGCATTACAAGAAAAGACACCATAGGGTGTCTTTTCTTGTATATTTTTTTCATCATCATCTAGTATTTAAAGAAAAATAAACTACATTAAATTTTGTAAGGTTCTTTTTTTTGAGGTCATCCATGAAATTATGGTTGCTGATTCCGTTCGTCTTAGGGCTTATTGGATGTGATGCCCTCGTTCCTCCTGCTGGTGCAGATGATGGTAGTGGTCGTTGCAATAGCGTTTCAAAGAAACATCCCGATAATATGACCTTTAGCATATCTTTAGATTGTCCTTTTGAGAAACCTTGTGAAACAAAGGTGTCTTTTCATCTTATTTATTCATTTGATTCTTTGAGTACGACTTGTCTTCGTGTTCATGAATTGCGGTATGTGGCTGGTTCTGAGTCGAAGAAAATTCGTTCCAATGTCACGTTCCCTGTGATGATGTCGCCGGATGAACATATCCAATTTTCTCTTATAGATGAGGATAATGTTGAAAAGAAATACGATGTTGATCTTTCTGGGATTATACATTCATTTACAGTTCGGGGAGATTCCGTGGAAGTTACGAAATTTGACGGTATGGAAAGCTTGCATATTTATAAATATCGTGGCAAGCGTAAAAGTGGAGCGCATGATATTATCGATTTGTATCCAGATTCTTTGAAAAGCGGTAAATATGTATTTTATCAGGACAGCTTGTATATGGATGAAATTAGCTTTAATTGTGGCTTAGGGTCGCAGGGATCTTTTGCAACGGATAGCGTATTTGTATATGGGACTCTCTATTGGAGGTGATTCCATTTTAGACTTAGTATGTTTTGTATATATTTTCTTACAATTTGTTAAGTTGCTTACAAAGGCGTCTTGTTCGCAAGAAACTTTTTTCTATTTTACTTTATTTTTCTAAATTTGTTCCCATGAATTTTATACGCAAATGCAAGTTTGTCTTTGCTCTGTTGTTCGTTTTTTGTACAACGGCGCTTGCTCAGTCTTTTCAGCCTCTTCCGATTGCGGATTCAATTATCGTCAAGAACTTGAATGTCAAGAATACTGAGATTCGCGACCTCCTGCAGGGGATGGCTGTCCAGTATGGCTTGAACTTGTTCCTTGCTCCAGATGTTCGTGGTCCGGTGACGGTCAACTTCAACAACCAGCCACTCAAGGACGCCTTGCGGTTGCTGTTGCAGTGGAACGGTTACGACTACACGGTCGAGGGTAGCACGATTCATGTGAAAAAGCATGTCGAAAAGGCTCCGGAACCGCCCAAGCCGCCTGAGAAGCGTTTCGCGGTCGAGGGCAGGAATGGACTACTGACGATTGATGTCGAGGACGCCCCACTGAGCAAGCTGGTCCGCAAGATTGTCGAAGTTTCCGGGAAAAACATTTTGCTGGAGCAGGATGGCAGTAAGCAGGTGTCGGTTTATGTCCAGAATATGCCGTTTGAACGTGCCCTCCGCTATGTGGCTGAATCTGCTGAACTGGATTTTGAAGAAGATGGCGGTGTGTTTTCTATCAAGAGGGCTTCGTGGAATCTGGGCGGAAAAAACAACGAGAACGGCGGTCGCTTCAGGGTGAAGCTAGTCAATGATTCGTTGTTGAACATTGAGGCTGTTGATGCTCCGCTTGCGTCTCTTTTGAGTGAAATTTTTGCGCAGACGAAGCTGAATACCATGGTCTATGGAAAAATTGAAGGTCAAGTGACTGCCCATATTTCGGGGATTCCCATACGTGACGCTCTCAAGTATTTGTTCCGTGGTACGTCTTACACGTTCTGGGAACGCGACGGTGTTTATTTTGTCGGTCCCCATGAGATGCAGACTGCCGACAATTCGCTTTTGATTAAACTTAAACATCTACGTGCCGAAGATGTCGTCAAGCTTTTGCCGACGACGCTCACGAAGAGTACCCAGATTCAGGTGGTCAAGTCGCAGAACGCATTGATGGCTGTCGGTAATTACGATGTGCTCGATGCGATTTCTCAGTATGTCGATAAGATGGATTTGCCGGTGGCTCAGATTTTGATTGAAGTTCTTGTTGTAGATATGGATATCGAGAAGGGGCACAACCATGGCCTTAACTTGTTCTTTGGCAATGCGGCGAAGAGTGTTGGTTCCGAAAAGCTGTTCCCAAGCATTGATCAGACTTTGAATGCCAAGCAGACTCAGAGAATTTTCAATGGGCTGGGTTTGGGCGAGATTGTCAGTATCCCTAAAGACATGGTTGCAAAAATCAATGCGATGGAACAGGAAAAGATTCTGGACGTGAAGGCCCGTTCTCAGATTGCGACGCTTAATGGCGAAACGGCTGTGCTCACGATAGGTCAGACGCAGTACTATATGATGTCGTCCGAGGTGGACTACAATCAGGGCGATGCGCTCACGTCTAAAACCACGCAGCGTTTCGAACAAATTGAAGCCAATTCAAATATTACAGTGACGCCGTATGTGACGGGTGAAGGCGAAATCAGTTGCGAGATTGTTCCGGACTTCTCGGAACCTGAAGGGAGCTTTAACAGCACTGTTCCGCCGACTCTCAATAAGCGCTATGTGAAATCGTCTGTGCGCTTGCGCGATGGCGAGACGATTGTGCTTGGCGGAATGGTGAAGGAATCGGTGAACGATGTTTATAACCAGGTCCCGTTCTTAGGCTCGATCCCTGTGGTCGGTTGGCTATTCAAGAATGTGGAACGTGTGCACAGCAAGAGCCAGCTACTGATATTTGTCACTCCGCACATCTATTACGGTAAAGAGGGTAGCGTCGATATCGCTGACGAAATCGAGAGGGCGAAGAAGCCGCTCGTCCCGAAGAAAGAAAAGAAAAAAAGCGAGGCTTCTGTAGGCGACAACACAGAAAAGGCCGACGTAGAAACAGTGACCCTTGAGGTAAAACATGCTGAGAAGGATTCTGTTGAAATGTCTGAAAATAAAAAGGAACAGGCTGACAAGTAGTGGCAACGTCTTTGCGAAAAATATTGGATGACGCTACCGGCCGGTTTTGGTGGGTTCTCATCGTCCATGATTGCGCGAATCCCAGTTCCGCACAAATTATGCGTGTGATGCGTGGTCGTGGGGCTGGCCGCAGTTTCATTGATTTTTCGTTTTCGGGAACGTTGGAGGAGTGCCGAGAGTTCCAGCTGAAAAATGGTGGTGGTGCCGATGGTGTATTGCTGGTGGATGGTGTTACTCCAGTAAAAGTTGTTTCGGATGAAGTCGGTTCGATTGCTGATTTCCCTGGTTACAAGGCGGAAAATTTGGACACTGTTGAATCTGTCAGTGGTGATTTTTCTGCTGTGGCTTTGAGAAGCGCTGTTGAAGATTTTGCCACGGAAGTGGGGAAGTTCGGGTTCAAGATTCTACTTCATGTGCCGTCCTTACTTGTGGCTGCGGAACTTATAAATACAACGTCTGAGGAGCCTTGTCTTTACACGAACTGCGATGGAGGCTTTGTTCGGCTTCTGCTTTCGTCTGGTGGAAAAATCGTGGCTGGCTATAAAGTTGCTGGTGAAGACGTTGAGCCGCTATCGCGTTTCGTTTGCGAACGCTTTTTCTTGAAGGATGCTCTTGAAGAGCCGTTTTCGATTGAGCCCGAAGCGCTTGCGAAAACTGTCGCCGAAGATGCATGGGTGTTTCGTACGGACGGTGTGCCTGGTTTCCATACACCTTCGGACAAAATGGCCGTAAGCCGTATTCGCGAGGCCGCATTCTCCCGCCGTGTATTGAAATTCTGTTTTGTTGTCACGTTGCTTTCCGTTGTGATTTTACTTGCGTTCCGTATTGGAACGACTGTGTATATTGACCGCTCGGAATCCCAAATTCAGGGCTTTAAGGCGAAAGTCCAAAAGCAAAAAGAACTTGCTCTTGTCTTGGAAAAACTTGAAAATGAAAGGGCCGAGTCGGAATCGTTCCTGTTGCATCGGAGCCATGTGGCAACGTCTTTAAACAACTTTGCCGTTAATGTTACAGATAACGTTTGGATAACGGCATGGCATGTTTCTCGGGGTAGCCATTCTGTTCAGGGCTATGCTATTACGCCTGAAGATTTGTCCGAATTTTTGGATGTCCTCGAGAAGGATCGTAATTTAGTCAATGTTCGACTTAAAACGACAGAAAAGACAACATGGAAGAGTCATCAAGTGATTCGGTTTAACTTGAGTGCGGAGGATGTTCGATGAAGATGTTCCTTTCGCAAAAAAAGTACTCGATAATCGCAATTGTTGCCATTATTGCGACTTTGTATGTTGTTTTTTCCGTTGTTGTGCCTGCGACTAAACTTGATGCGGAAACGTTCTTTATGGCTCGCTCGGAAATCAAGATGTCGGAAACGATGCAAAATACGTCATCTCCCGATTCGTTGATTGCGGAATACGAGAGTGTTTCGCGACGCATTCAAAAATATACAAATGTCCGTATAACTTCATCGACAGTTCTCACGTTTGTTCATGAGATGGCAAATAAGTCGGGATTCGCTTTGAATGATTTATCGACTGGTGAAATGCTTGTTTCTGGCAACGAAGTTGAAATACCGGTAACGTTTAGGGCAAATGCGCCGTTTGTTGATGTCCTGAAATTTTTGAAGGAACTGGAAAATGGCGGATTTTGCATACGTGCTGATGACGTGAATATGAATGGTTCCGAGAATGGTCTTGTCTCGACTTCGGTTCGGTTCTCTGTCTTGAGCCGCAATGCGAATGATTCGACCAAAGCGGTGAATGCGTCACAGAAAAAATCTAGCATGGGTTTGAAGGACATGCTTACTTTATTGCGTCCGCAAGAAATTTCTGTTGAAAAATTACGTAATCCGTTTAGCTTGCCAAAACAGTTTATGCCGAAGTCGAAAGTGGCCCCTGCAAAGCCCAAGGAACAGGCTCCGCCTAAAGAGCACCCGGCCATTACACTTGATGCTATTTTGCCGGGTAATAATCCGGTTGCCATCCTCAAATTCAATGGGGAGTCGGCAGTTGTCAGCGTCGGTCAAAAGATTTGGGGCGTAGCCGTTATCGCCATCAAAAACGACCGCGTGATCTTAAAAGACGAAATCGGAAAGTTCGAAGTTCGGAATTGAATACTCTTCTTGTTTTTGTCTTTTGTGTAAAATTTGTTAAACAAATTTATAAAATTTAATGATTTTGTTGTAATTAACAAAGTATTCATGTGTTTTTGACAATTTGTCAATGAAAATAAACTTTTTTTTTCTTGATGATTTGTTCTGATTATGTTATATATGCCATGTAATATATTATACGGAATGTTTTGTATGAAATATTTTATAACAACTATCGCTTCTCTTGTCCTGATGACAAACATTGCTTGGTCGGAACCATCGGTTCGTCTTCTTTGTGAACGCCACCGAACGGAATGGAACTGGGTCGAGTACAGAATCTCGGTCGCCAACACCTCTTCGACTCCGATCCAGAATCCCGAAGTCCGCTACTTTGCAGAAAATACGTGGATACAGTACTGCAACAACCCGCAGCACGCCGCCCAGTGTGCATCCATTGGTAATCCCGCGGAAGCCACGGACTCCCTTTTCAAGGTTGACGTGGACTATGCCAGCAGGCTGAATCCGGTACACAAGACGGTGTCCTCGGTAGGGAAAGTCACCGCCGTGAAGCTGAAATTCACTGGTGCGCTCAATCCGGGCAAGACGCTGAAGGTGAACTTCAGGCTCCACAAGAACGACTGGTCCACTTGGAGCGCTGCGAACGACTGGTCGTACCAGAAGAGTTCGGGTGTTTCCGAGCCAAACTACTTCTTTGCCGTTTATGATTCGGACGGGAACATCCTCTGGGGTGATGACCCGCTGACGGGCAAGACGAATTCCGATGTCGAGGTATGGCATGACCGTGGCGGCAACTCAGTCGTGGCGAAGTATGACGGGAATGCGTCCGAAGTCCAGAAGGCGGGCCGTTTCTGGATGCTGAAGAATGTCCCGATGAACAAGAAGGAAACGGGCTTGCTGGAACAGGCCGGCGTTACGAGACATTTCGCTACGGCCTGGAATGGAAAGAGCCTCATTTTGCTGAAGTCGAACTCCAGCGTGAAGAAGAAGAAGCTCGATTCCCTTGTCTATGGGTTCTACAATTCCTTCAGCGTCGATGATACGACGAAATTGAAGAGTGACATTCAAGCGAGTGATTGGATAGATAAAATACAGGTCTGCGCTCCATTTGTTCCTGTCATGACGAGGTTGTTTCGCTGTCGAGCATAAAGATGACAACCCGTTGTTGGGATGATGTCAGCATGGATGATTGCAAGGCTATTGTTGAAGCATGCGGTGGAGTCGAAGCCGCTATTGATCATCATGTTGTTATTTCTAAAAATGATATGTCAGTGATAAATTGCCTAGAATCGAATACGGATGTTCAAGTTTTGAATGTTGTTCGTCGAGGTGAGCCGGATATGAATTCTGGACGTAAGGCTATTAATGTTGATAATTTGCAATTAAGTCATTGGAATATAGATTTTACCAATAGTAGTGGGAATGTGAGTTCTTCTTTGTTTGAAAACAAGAAGTATACAGGTGAGAATGTAATTGTTGGGGTTTATGATGGGGAAATTTATTTTGGGCATGATGGTTTGAGTGAATGGGTGGACGGAAAGAAGACTCCAAGACAGGCTGATTTTGATCCGAATCTGAGTGAAGAGGATTTACAAAGAGGTGATCGTCATGGAACACATGTTGCAGGAATCATTGGAGGAAATGGTTCAGGTTCGCCTAATCTTAAGTATAGGGGTATTGCTCCAAAAGTAAGGTTCATTTCGGATGACATGATTATTGAAAATCAAAGAGGGCATGTTGTAAATCATTCACATTGGAAATGCGAAAATGGCGTTTGTTATCATAATTCTCTTGAAGAGGACATTTTCTGGAATTGGAATTCACCGAGTGAAGGAGGTGATATGTTGCCCAAAACCTATATTAACAGTGCAGGAAACCGTGCAGAAGGCTATTATGATGAGGCTAATGATAAGGTGGATCCGTGTTCGTTTGGTAGGGGCTTCCATTCCATTTCTTTTGATACGAAAAATGGAATTGTGGTTGGTAACTATGCAAGTCGCACTAAAATTCCAAATACGGGTTCGAGTTATGGTCCGACATGGGATGGTCGAATCAAACCAGATGTGATGGCGCCAGGAAGTGAACTTCAAATGGCTTTCACTACGCAGGATCCATTCGTTGCTTATATTGATTATTTGCATATTACCCATAAAGGGGAGACTACTCCTTATTTTGATTTGAGTTTTGGTACTAACGCAAATATGGTCAATAGAAGTTTTATAAAGGAGTTGGCGACAGCAATACGTTCTGGCAGTGAATTTCCTATAAAAAATGTAGAAGATAATGGTGCTAGTGATGGTTGGGCTTTGAAATGGACAAATGAAGGTGGATTTGTTCCTGCTGCGAATTATGTGAATTGGCGTTATGGAGCTTTTGCGTCTTCCCCAATAAATGTAAAAAAAGGAGATGCTATAGAACTTCGTATGCGTTTGTCTGCTAAAACTCGAAGCATGTATGATCAGTATTTAAAAGGGAATATATATTTTGCCAGTTCAGATGAATTTTATCCTGTAGGTAATGAACCAAAGACAATTGTTTACGAGACCTATGAAAAAGATTTGGTAAATATAAATGATGAATACTTTACGATAAAATTCAATTGGAGTGGAGAAAATATTTCGTCAAAATTTCTTAGACTTGGTTTTGATTTGATAGATGTTGGAATTTTTTCTAGTGTTCCTTGTGAGAATTTTAATGGGACAGCATGCTATGATGATTTGAGTGGAACATCTATGTCAACACCTCATGTATCTGGAGTTGTGGCTTTGATGAATCAGGCGTATATGGACAAGATTGGTGATAAAACATATACCAAATCCTTACGGAATTCTACATCGAAGGCAATCCTTATACATACGGCAGATGATATGATTGATGATGTTGGTTCTGATAGATCTGAACAGAATGATGTCTTGGCTACAACAGGTAACAAAGTTCGTGTAACTTATGGAAAAGGCCCAGACTTTGTTACTGGTTGGGGTGCTGTCAATGCAGAAAATGCGCTTAAAATGTTCAATTCCTACAATTCTAGAAGGAACGTTTTTAGTAGATTCCAAGAATTTGATGTTTCTGTGGATATGGAGAAAAGGTGGAATGTGAGGGTGAATGGGCATATGGATCGTCTTCGTTTGACTCTAGCATGGGATGATGCGCCTCTGATGTATGGAGCTTCTTATGATGATGCGACGAAGTATCGAAAGAAACTTGTAAATGATTTGGATATGTATTTGATATCTCCTTCAGGAAGATACTATTACCCGTGGAGATTAAAGCCGCTTTCCACAGAGCATGTTGATGCGAATGGCATTGTTCAGGATAAGTGTACTGATGGTTCTGAGAAAATTACTTTGGCAGATGCTCAGCGTCTCGCAGTTCGTGAATGTGACGAAAGTGTTACAATGTCCGAAGATGGAATTGAGCTGCCTAAGTCTTGTTTTGACCATTTGAATAATGTTGAAGTTGTTGATGTAGATTTGCCTGAACAGGGTACGTGGATTGTTATTGTTCGTACGGATGAAATTCAAAACGGAAACAGCGAGGATGGACATGCTCAGATTGCATCCATTGCAAGCGATTTGCCTCTTTATGATTATAATGAAAATATCGGTTGTGAGATAATGCACCCTTACAGACCGCAGAGTTCCCTGACCTGTACATACAACTTCGGGAACAGCCTTACGAACTTCGTTACGTTCTCGAACCGGACCTTTGTAGGCGCCGGCGACTACATCCAGCTCCTGGACGACAAAAACAACGTCATCGGCACCTACACGGGCAGCCAGCTGGCCGGTGCCCGCCTGAAGGTCGATTCCCGCAAGCTCACGGTAAGGCTCGAAAGCGACAATGACAAGTCGAGCGTGGGCTACGGATTCAGCATCGACAAGATAGAAATGATCCCCTACTCGATGCTCTTTGGGATTTCACACTAAAAAAGGAAAAACTCATGAAAAAAATCTTCTATGCAATTGCATTCCTGTGCGTCAGCACGTTCGCTGCAACACCTGCTGTCCAGTGCAATCCGAATGACCCTAGCGATCCCAATGCTCCATGCAGTCTAGGGACGGAATACTGCTACAATGCCGTCGCCGGTAATGGTGCCGAAAGACGGTGCATAACGACAGGCTATA
>JAFWRL010000159.1 GCA_017520105.1 Fibrobacter sp. | reverse complement strand
GGGATCACTATCTGGCCTTTTTCGCCGACCGTGGCCGTCCACGCATATCTTCCCTCGGGTTTGCTCATCGTTTACCACCTCGCAAGTATGATTTGTATAACTAATCATACCACAGTGAGAATGTATCTGTCAAGGGTTTTTTATTTGATCTTTCATCGTTCTCTGATATTGTTAAAATTACTCATAGATTTAGCCATCAGCTAAATGTCCATTCTTTATCCGGCAAGGCTTCCGTGTGCTTTGCCCTCGCCTCGGTCTGCCCGTCGATCGCCGCCTGCAGGCTCTTCTTAAATTCGTTCGTTTCCAGACTATATCCAGACTACTACATATCTTCCTGACTACGAAGACTACCTGAAAATTAGTGCAAAACTACCCAAGACACCGCGCTTTCCGGTGAAAAATCGTGTTTTTTCGCTCTAAAATTGTGTAATTTCCGTGAGTCGGCTCAAACCGGCCGTGGGAATGGTCGAGTTTTTCGTCTTTTCTCGCAAGACTATCCGAAGACTATTAAGACTACCTCAGATAACTTGCCGCTGCTTCCGTGCTAAACGTCCGTAATCCTTACGCTGTAAATATCGTCAAAACGGGTAATTCTGTCGTTACTTGAATATGACTTTTTTATGAACGAACGGTTCAAGTCCTCTTGCCCTGATACTTTTTGCCCATTTATGTTTCCGTGTTAATAGGCAAAAAGTACACCAGCATTTTGGGCTGTTTTGAGGTGTTTCGCGGCTGTGAGAGAAAACGATAAAAGCTCCGGAGGGGATCCGTAGCCCGATTTGTGCCTGTTTTGACTGATTTTTCGCTGTTTTGTGCCCGAAAAGGCAAGAAAATAGAACTTTCGTCTGGTAGACAAAAGTTCTATTAACAGTGGTGCGGGCAAGAGGACTTGAACTCTCCAATAACGCAGGCAGCATGTTGAATATTTGCAAACTTTCGTGCGCCTGCGTATAGAGAACGTCGGCGTTCTCGATGGAGTCTCGTGGATCATTCTCATACCAACAACAAAAGCACCCACAGTGGGTGCCTTTGTTGTTGGTGCGGGCAAGAGGACTTGAACTCTCCAACGACGCAGGCAGTTACTCCATTGCGAGCATACTATCGTCGCCTGCGTTTAGAAAACGCAAGCGTTTTCGATGGAAAGTTCACACTGTTATCCTGACCACAACAAAGAGCACCCGATGGGTGCTCTTTGTTGTGGTGCGGGCAAGAGGACTTGAACCTCCATGGAGTTGCCCCCATACGGACCTGAACCGTACGCGTCTGCCAATTCCGCCATGCCCGCAAATTTGGTGGACGGGGATGAATTCGAACCATCGTAGTCTGTGACAACGGATTTACAGTCCGCTCCCTTTGGCCGCTCGGGAACCCGTCCATATTTTATACTGGTGGAGCTGGTGGACGGACTTGAACCGTCAACCTGCTGATTACAAATCAGCTGCTCTGCCGATTGAGCCACGTCGGCCCGTGAATGGGGCCTATTGGACTCGAACCAACGACCCTCTGCTTGTAAGGC